>JBOGJY010000038.1:0-12682 GCA_050745325.1 Terriglobia bacterium | reverse complement strand
GTATTTACTCGATTTTCTTGACGCCGCGGGCGCGAGCGAGAAAATCCGCGTGGAATTAAAGGACGAACAAAGCGCCGGCCTGTTTCGCCAGGCGGAGGATGACGCCTCTCTGTACCGCTACGTCGTGATGCCGATGCGGGTGTGAGCGGGCTAACCTGAATGACTCATGAATCGCGGTAAAATACAGGATGAAGAATGTACAATCTTGGCTCTGAATGGCGTGGCAGGAAAGAGATTCACATACCGGGAATCACGGAAAAGAAAGTAGCGGGGTACTACTTATGGAGCGCCAGGAATATAAATTTAAAATAGATGCATTCACTCCTGACACTTTGCCAATGAAGCGATTGGCAGAGTATATGAATGAGTTGGCAATACTGTTTGGAAGCCGGGAGAGAGTACATTTTGTTCGTATAGACGCTGGAAGCGCCACTGTCGTTCAGCAAGTTGAATACGAACATATCCCCAAGGTCAAGGAACGTCTTGTTGGCGTTAAAGATAGAAGTGCACCCGCAGATGCAATAGAGGCATATTCCAGGATAGACAGAATGCTCGCGGATGATAATGCGACTGGCGTGATTGAAACAAAACTTGAAACTGAAATAGCCAAGATAATTGAGTTCCCTGGGAAAAATCGGGAGAGTTTAGAGCGATTCGGCCCCGTCAACCAAGCCGGCAGCGTCGATGGAGTTCTCATACGAATCGGCGGCACAGACGAAACCGTGCCCGCTCTATTGCTTGAGGAAGAAACGAAACGGCACTACTGTACGTGTAATCGAGATGTTGCAAGAAGGCTTGCGCCACATATATTTGGCGGCATTTTGCGAGCACATGGAAACGGAAGATGGCAACGGGATGATTTCGGAAACTGGGTTATGGAGAGATTTATCATCCAAGAATTCCAAGTCTTGGATGAATCTAAACTCAGCGACATTGTTTCCAGGCTGCGCTCGATTCCAAGCGAACTTCAATCTCTTGATGATCCGCCCGGAGAGATGCGTCAGATACGACACGGCCGGGACAACGTACAATAGATGGTGCTTTTGGACGCATCCATACTCTCGCTCGTACTTCATCCCGGAGCAAAAGGGCCCACGGATTCCAGAGGGAAGCTCATCCCGGAAGCGCGGGAGCGTGCGCAGTACTTGGTTCAAGTACTCGACGAAGGAAAGACAAAAATCATTATTCCGACTCCTGTATTAGCAGAACTTTTGGTTATTGCTGGTAGCGCAGGCCCCAAGTATCTTGATGCTATTAATGACCGCTCCTGTTTTAAGATTGCAGATTTCGATAAAAGAGCCGCAACTGAGGTGGCTTTGCAGATACGGAATGCAATGAAAACTGGTGACAAAAGGCAGGGTTCTACTTCAACCTGGGCAAAAATAAAGTTTGACCGGCAAATCGTCGCCATTGGCAAGGTTGAAGGGGTGACGACGATTTATTCTGACGATGAAGATGTTCAGAAATATTCCGCAGACTCGGGTATCGAAGCGAAGGGCACCAAAGACCTTCCGATGCCGCCAGCGAGCCAACCAAAGCTATTTGGCGAGGGTAATGAATAGAGAAACATATGATGGCAAGCGGCTATGGAGAAAGAGAGAGTAAGTGGAAGAACTTAGCAAGAGCATAGAAGCCAAGCCGGTGGAAATCGAACAATACGATGCGGCGAGCATCAAGGTGCTGGGCGGCCTTGAAGCCGTGCAAAAGCGCCCCGCCATGTACATCGGATCGACGGTACAAATGGGGCTGCACCATCTCGTCTGGGAAGTGGTGGATAACTCGGTCGATGAGGCCCTGGCGGGATACTGCGACCGGGTTGACGTGACGGTCCACTCGGACAATTCCGTCACCGTGGTGGACAACGGCCGCGGCATTCCCGTGGGTCTGCACAAGGAGGAAGGCCGCTCCGCCGCCGAAGTGGTGATGACGGTGCTGCACGCGGGCGGAAAATTCGACAGCAAAAGTTACAAAGTTTCCGGGGGCCTGCACGGCGTGGGTGTTTCGGTGGTGAACGCGCTCTCAGAATCTCTGGACCTTGAAATCTGGAATGACCATTACACGTGGGAACAGTCCTACGAACGCGGCAAGCCGCTGGGGCCGCTCAAGAAAGAGGGGAAGACGGAGCGGCGGGGCACCAAGATTACGTTCCTCCCCGATAGCAAAATTTTCACCTCCGTCGAATTTAACTATGACACGCTGGCGCAGCGGTTGCGCGAGCTTTCCTTCCTCAACAAAGGTCTGACGATCCACCTCAAAGACGAGCGAACCAACAAACAGGCGGAGTTTCACTATACGGGAGGCATAGCGGAGTTCGTCAAACACCTCAACAAGAACAAAGACGTGCTGCACCCGGCGCCCATCTACGCGGAAGCGCAGCGGGATGAAGTCAACGTCGAGTTCGCCATCCAATACAACGATGGCTACGCGGAAACGATGTTCTCCTTCGCCAACAACATCAACACGGTTGACGGCGGAACGCATCTTTCGGGCTTCCGCTCGGCGCTCACGCGGGCCATCAACCAGTTCGGTCAGAACCAGAATTTATTCAAAGACGTTAAAGATAACCTGCAGGGCGAAGACGTGCGCGAGGGGCTGGTGGCCGTCATCAGCGTGAAGCTGCCGCAGCCGCAATTCGAGGGGCAGACCAAGGGGAAATTGAATAGCGACATTCAGAGCGTGGTGGCGAGCTTTGTCTACGAAAAACTCATGGAGCATTTCGAGAAGAACCCTACCGTGGGCCGCAAGATCTGCTCGAAATCGATTGACGCCGCGCGCGCGAGAGAGGCGGCGCGGAAAGCGCGCGAGCTTACCCGGCGCAAGGGCGCTCTCGATTCAGGCGGCTTGCCCGGAAAGCTTTCCGACTGCCAGGAGAAAGACCCGGAACGCTGCGAGCTGTTCCTGGTGGAGGGTGACTCGGCGGGAGGCTCCGCGAAGCAGGGGCGGGACCGGCGCTATCAGGCGATTCTGCCGCTGCGCGGAAAAATTCTTAACGTGGAAAAAGCCCGGTTCGACAAGATGCTGGGCCACGAGGAAATCCGCGCGCTCATCACCGCCGTCGGCACGGGCATCGGCAAAGACGATTTTGACATCACCAAGCTCCGCTACGGAAAGATTATTATCATGACCGATGCGGACGTTGACGGCTCGCACATCCGCACCCTGCTGCTCACTTTCTTCTACCGCCAGATGCCGGAGCTGGTGGAGCGCGGCAACGTCTTTATTGCCCAGCCGCCCCTTTACCTCATCAAGAAAGGGAAGAGCGCGCGCTACATTCGAGACGAAAAGGAATTCCGCCGCGAGGTGATGCGCCGCGCCACCGAAGACCACAGCGTTGAAGCGGGTGAAGCCGCCAAGCGGGTGAGCTTGCAGGGTGGCGAGCTTACCAATTTTCTTATGGCGCTCGCCGAGTACGTGGACCTTTTTGACAAGCTTGAAAAGCGCGTGGGCGACGCGCGGCTGGTGAACGCGCTGCTGAAGACCGAGTTGGGGAAGAAGGTGGAGCTGGAAGACAAGACCAAGCTGGAGGCGGTCGCGGCGGAGCTCAAAAGCGCCGGCTTCAAATGCGCGCTCAAGCTGGATGAGGAACACAACCTCTACGTGCTGACGTGCTCCAATGAGGTGCTGGGCGACCGGGTGATCGACTGGGAGTTGATCTCAAGCCCCGATTACCGGCGGCTCTTGGATCTCCACCGCCGGGTCCGCACTTTTGATAAGCCGCCTTTCGTGATTACTTCAAACGGCGACCGCATCACGATTGAGAACCGCAGAGAACTGCTCGATCACGTGATGGCGGTGGGCAAGAAAGCCTTCACCGTGCAGCGGTTCAAAGGGCTGGGGGAAATGAATCAGAATCAGTTGTGGGAAACCACGATGGATGCGGAGCGCCGCGTGCTTCTGCAGGTGCGCGTGGAAGACCAGGTGGAGGCCGACTCCATCTTCACCGTGCTGATGGGAGACGCCGTTGAGCCGCGCCGCCAGTTTATTGAAAGCAACGCGCTGGACGTGAAGAACCTCGACATTTAAGGGATTACTTGATCGAGCGGGATTTCGAGCGCGCGGTTAAGAAGGTCTTCGAACCACAATTCGAGGTATCCCTCTGACATCAGCAAGTAAAGTATAGTCCCAGATTTCGTGGCACCAGCAGGAAATAAGCCAAGAGGCGACGTCAAGCGCCATCCTCCTCGCGGGCCCTTCGGCGATACTTTGGCAGGTACAAGCCGAGCGGCCAGGGCCGCCAACTCTTGGCTTTCGGCGTGGGCAGGGTCATCATCTCCCGACTCGTCAGGGTTCGTGATCCGCTCCAACACCTGCCTTAACCGATCACTGGCCTCCACTTGTCCGTGCGACAACAAACGGAATCTACCTGGCTGGAGGATTAGAAGCCAGGCGTCGAGCGCGTCACCGCCCTTCAACCAATTTATGCGTCTGACAAGGTGATCGGGAATCCATATCCTTCCTCCAGACGCGACCGTTGCAGCCACGGCGTTGAATCTTATCTCCGGCATATTACCGTATTTTACCACGTTACATAATGACTAGCGTTCGACGGGAGCGGGTTGATTAATGAGTCTGTTGAAGGTTTAGGTTTTAGCCTATCATGAAGATTATAAATGCATGATTTTATTGACAATAATGTGGATACTGGCTATAATTAAGCACTTTGTGTGGCGTTCACCAGTATTTTTCGGCAACCTGCTACGTTGAGCGCATATGCCGAAAATAGCCCTTGACTTATACCGTTAATTACCATAAATTACCATACTATATAGATGTTGAAACCTGTATATTCGACGGGGTCTGCCATCCCCGGCGAACTAGCCGAGAGGAGGTCCACAGATATGGGAACAGTAAAGACTTCAGTCTCCGCAGTCAAAACGCTGGAGCTTGGCTGGAGCGAGCGGGCCGCCCTCCAGCAGCCCCGAGAATATGGTAAGATAGAGCCTTTCCTAGGGAGAGCCAGGATGGACCATAGGGAGTTGCTCAAAGGGTTGCTGCGACGGAAATCACTTGTCCGCGGTGAGTTCACCTTATCTTCCGGGCTTAAGAGCAATTATTACCTCGACTGCAAGTTAACGACACTTGATCCGGAAGGTTCCGTACTGGTCGGGTACTCCATATTAGAGCTTCTTGAGCGCGAAGGCATCCAGGCTGACGCAATAGGTGGTCCGACGATCGGGGCTGACCCCATCGTGACGGCGGTCGCTGCGGTCAGTTATCTGGAAAAAAAGCGACTTCCAGCGTTCCTAGTTAGGAAGGAGCGGAAGGAGCACGGCCGCGAGAGGCAAATTGAAGGTCTCGATTTGAAAGAGGGCTCGAAAGTGGTGATAGTCGACGAAGTTTGCACGACTGGAAAATCGACCCTCGATGCCCTAACCGCCGTCGAGGGGGCAGGACTGCGTGTCTTGGCTGTAGTCAGCCTGGTGGACAGGGAAGAGGGCGGGTCAGAGAGGCTTAGGAAGACGTACCAATACTATCCTGTCTTTACCGCGAAAGAGCTCCTTGAGGATAGCTCCCAGGATGAGCGAGAGCACAGTGAAGCTGCGGAAGATTCTTGCCGGTCGGTTGGGGCGGACGGACGGACTACTTGAAGCCGCCTCCCTTTGCAGGTCGGCGGCATTGTCCGACGACGGCGCAGGAGCCTTTCTTCTTTTCGCGTTTTATTTTGAAAGTGTGGTATTGCTCCGTGAGAGTACGCCAATGGACGCGGGGAGATACGAAACAGCGGTTTCTGAACTCCTTACGCCCTTAAATGAATGCCTCGTCGCAATCGAGCGTTTTGACCCAGTGAAGCTAATTGCCAGCCTCGATTCGTTTGCGAGGACAGTGCTTCGCCTTAAGTTTCCCTAGTCCAACTCCCACCGTGCTCATGGGCGGCGCTATTGCGGCAGACCCGGCAGGGCGCTAAAATTTTTCAATATGTTGCGCGTGATCTGCTGTACCGCCGGGTTCGTGCGAACCGGATGGCCGGTGGAAAAATCGTCGAGGCCCCAGCTCCACCGGAATGTGCCCGTCCCGACCACCGCGCTACACATCTTCGTGGTGTAAACCGTCATATCAGCGTATCGGGTTTTGCCGGCGTTGAGGACAGGCGAGTGCGCGGCGCGCCAAGTTCCCTCTGGAGCGTGGTGGAACATGCGGTCCGCTTCGTAGCCCAGCATCCCAGGCAACGGATCGCCGTCCGCCAGCCCCGTTCCCTCGAAGAGCCACGTTGACGTGTTTCGAACCACCATATCCGTGTCGGGCGCGCCCAGGTCCCAATCGTACATGACACCCACAAGGGCGTCTTCGGGCCGGTTGACCGGAGGCCTCCTCCACATCCCGGTCACCAGGCGCCGCTGGCTCGGGTCTTGTTGAGTGGCCAACGGATCGCGGGTCAAGGCGTACTCTTTGTAGCCCACCATGGTGCGGTTGGGATCTCCTGTCGCTAGGCTAGGCTCGAAGCGGACCTGCCAGAAGCAGGTGTTGGCGGCGAAAAATCCCAGACCCACGCCTTGGTCTCTGGCCGCTTCAACGCTGTCGCGCATTTGCCAAGACCAATATTCATCATGCCCCACCACCAGGAATCCCGCATGGCGCAAAAGCTGATCACCTCGTGCGTGAGTGTCAACGTCAGTTGAGTAGGTTACGTCGTACCCTTCCCTTTCAAGGAACCGCACCATGTTGTACTCCCACTGCAGAAAGTCCTCGGCGCCATGGCCGCGCGAATACGGACGATTAAAAGAGACTTTGTACGCCCGCGGGTTGGTGGTGTAGAGCGAGGTTCCCCCCCAGCGGTTATACGCCTGATACGTATTCACGCTGCATTGAAATAGCAAATCAGAAGTCCGCGCGTCATCGCGCACCACAAAGATGATGTAGCTCTGTTTTCCGCTGGCGGCCGTCAGCTTTACCAGGTGCGCGCCACTCGCCCAGCCGTTCGGATCGTTCGCGTCATTCACAATTTTAAGCACGTACGGGTCAACCCAGGGGCACTCTATCAATCCGGTTTCGGGATCGGGGAACGGAGTGGGTTGCAGCCGGCCGGCGCGGGTGACCGAAGACGCCATCTTACGGGCGCCGGCTCCGCCGTACCATCCCATGCGGAAGACTTCCAGGGTGTAACTCGGCTCGGCGGTGTTCACGAAGAAGCTGATCTCTTCCCCGAGATTGACGCTGACGGCTGAGGCGTAGCCTTCAATCTCACGCGACCCCGCTGGGTTTGAGAGCTGCCACGAGCCGTCGCCAGGCTTATCGTTTTCCGCGGTTACCGGATTAGCGTGGCGGGCCAGCGAAGCGGACCTGGGAGCGCAGACGCCTGTGGGCGACGGGCCGCATCCGGTGAAGCTGGCCAGGGCCGGAAGCGTTAAAAGCGAGACGGTTCGTTTAAGCAGCGCGCGCCGGTCAAGCGTTTGCCCAAGGAGCCGGATCCCTGCGTGAGCCGCTTGCCGATCGGGACAGTCGATTGCCAAAGAACGCTCTTGACGCAGAGCGTCGGCGCGTGATTGTTCCCAATTTTTGTTGGCGGCTCGAAAGGCAAGTTGCTTTAGCGCCCAAGCCGCCGGCTCGTCTTTGAATTTCCCCCGCAAGATAAGTTCCCCCGGCGGACATTGGATCTCCGCTGCCTCCCCGACTACGGCACGTTCATTCGCTTCCATCGAAACTAGCAGTTGAAACGGCGGGCAACAAGAAGGAGCTTGACTAATAGCGGGCCAATTATTATAGACGCCAGCAAAAAGAGGATCAGCAGATTGCTGAAATGCGAGAGTTATGTCACCGAAGTTTGTTGATGAAGTTCCCGTGTTTCCAGGGGTCGGGTTCGGAGCCCCGTCAGGGGCGGAAAAATGTAGCCCAAGGCGGAAGCCCTGGGATCAAGCGGCCCTCACCCCGCCTTCGGCGCCCCTCTCCCGCGCGGGCGGGAGAGGGACACTTTGCAAACCCACGGCTCGCGCCGTGGGCTATATTCTGCCGCTCCTGCGGAGCTGACTTATTCAATGAACTTCGGTGGCACGACATTAGAGAGGGGGGCGCAGACATCCCAGAAAGCATGTCAGGGCTGTGCGCCGGCGGGCTGGGGGGAGCGTGCTTCAGCGCCCTCGACCAGCGGCAGTACGTGCCCTCCTTGCTGGAGGACGGCCACACGGGATTTCGGCCCTGACGCGGCCAACGCCATTCCCAAGGCTTCCTGCGGCGTCGAGGCAGGCTCAAACCCGATGTGCCGCTGCACGTCCGGGGGAATCCATTTAGACACCATAATGCCTGTGGCGCGATCCTTGATGACGCGGCCAACGTGAGCCAGGTGGGCCGCAGCTACCAAATCCGTAATTTTCTTTTCGGCCACCAGCCTTTTTACCTCTTCAACGCCCGGATAACCCAGCCGCTCAACCTCGGGATGCTCCGAAGAGACCCCGTGATAGCACTGAGTAACGAGGATGACCACTCCGCCCTTTTTCACCGAGAGCTCCGAAGCATAAATGCCCTTCGCCGCCTGCCAAAGGTCGTAATCGGCGGGATAAGATTCCGCGATCACAATGTCGGCGTACTCAGGCTGCGAAACGCCAAAGATATCCCGCGAGTATCCGGCGCCCTGATGGTGCGCGGCCACCGGGTCGCCTGCGACCACGTGGATCACGCGCTCGCTGCGGTCCATCACCACGTTTATGATGTAGCGGAGGCCGGCGAGCTTGGCGATTTGCTCCACCTCGCGGCGCACCGGATTATCCGCAAAGCCGATGATTTCCGCGCCCGGATAGAGGGCGCTCAGCCAATGCGTGTGACCCGTCACGGCAGGGCCGGAAACACCCGGCTGAACGATGCTGGAGCCGCCGGTAAAGCCCATCACGCGATGAGGCACAATCTGCCCGAGGCCAATCACCAGGTCCGCTTCGCCCAGCATCCGGTTCACCTTCACCGGCGTGCCATCCGGCAGCGCGCCAATGTGGCGAAGGTGGTCTTCTTCCTTCCAATGGTGGAGCGCAACCGCATATTGCGCGAGCGTCCCGGGGCCGAGCTTCTTTTCAAGCTCCTCCCGCGTCATGTGGGAATGGGTGCCGGCGGCAATCAGAATCTTCACGTTCTGATTGGGCGCTCCGCCTTCCTGGAGGCGGCGAAAGACGGCGGGGAGCAATCCGGCGGCGGGCGTCTGGCGCGTGATGTCGTCTACCAGCAACAAGACCTTCGTCGAGGGCGAAACTAGCTTTTCGAGCCGCTCGGCGCCGATGGGATGCTCCAAGGCATCCTCCGTCAAATCCGCCAGCGGCCGGGGATGCTCGATTTCACGAGGCGCGAGCACGGCCAGAAGGTTTGCGTCTGGAACCTCCACCGGCGGAATATCGGCATGAGAGAATTTTATTTTCATAGTGATTTCCCGAAAGTGGAAATTCTATCACAAGAGCCGTACGCGGCGCGGCGGGCCGGCGTTTAAGTGAGGGCGCAGAGAGATAGGTGGGACGCAGATCGCGCGTATTGCGCCGGGTATGGTACGGTCTCTTTCGCCCCGTTGGGGCCTTTCGGTTTGTTCTCTGAATCCTACCCGGGGCTGACGCCGCCGGGCTACATTCTTCCGCCGCTTCGCGGCTGGGTTCGCAGCAAGCCCCGAAGGGGCAATATAATTTAGCCTGGGGCGCAAGCCCCAGGGCTGAATGTCCGCATCAATCCGAAGCCCCAGCGGGGCGAAAGGGTTCGACCGATGCTTTTGCCCGCCGGGTCTTTCAATTCATTCTCTGAATCCTGCTTCTGAGCCTCGATTTAGTGGGCGCCGGCGGGGGCTGGGGTAAAGATCACGGCAACGCCGCCTCCGGGAGCGAGGTGGGCGGAGAGTTGGCCGCTCGCCTTAACCCATTTCTTAGTTACCGCAAGATCCTTCGCGTTCTGGCTGGCGTTGGGGCCATCCGCGAAAACCCGCGCCAGATAGGACCCCGCGCCGAGGAACGTCAGAGGGATGTTCAGGTCGCGCGGCGTCCAATTGGTGATGCTGCCCAAGTACCATTTATCTCCGCTGCGCCGCGCCAGCGTAACGTATTCACCGGGGTCGCCATCGACCGCGCGCGTCTCATCCCAGACGGTGGGTACTTGATCGAGAAAATCCATGCCGGGCGAATGATCGTAAATCTCGGGATAATCCGCGAGCATCTGAAGCGGGCTGAAGAAGATGGCGTAAAGCGCAAGTTGGTGCGCGCGCGTGCCCTGGCACATCGGGTTCACTTGGCTCGGCTTAAACTGCGCGCGGGTGGCGTTGTTGAAACACCCGGGCGTGTAATCCATCGGCCCGGCGAGCATTCGTGTGAAGGAAAGGATCACGTCGTGATAAGGCGTGGCGCGGTTGCTCCCCTTGCTGTATTCCATCCCCATCACGCCCTCGCGTGTGAGCTGGTTGGGATACGTGCGCCTCATGCCGGTGGGCTTGAATGCGCCGTGGAAATCAACCACCAGATGGTATTTGGCCGCGGTACGGATGACGCGGTAATAGAAATTCACCATTTCCTGGTCATCGCGGTTCATGAAGTCCATCTTCACGCCCGCCACACCCCATTTCTCGAACAGCGGGAAGGCAGCGTCCATCTGCTTCTCAACCGACGTCCAGTGCATCCAAAGCAGCACTTTCACGTTTCGCTGCTTGGCGAAGGCAAGAATCTGCGGCAGGTCCACGCGCGTGTTCCAATGCGTGATGTCGGCAGCCTCCGGGTTTTTTGAATCGGTTGACCGCCGCGCCCAGCCGGCGTCGATGAGCATGTAGGGCAGGTGATGATCGGCGGCGAATTGGATGTAATGCTCAAGCGTCGCGGTATTCATCCCTGGCTTGAAATTGACGCCCGTATCGTAGTCGCCGGACCACCAGTCCCACATCGTCTTGCCGGGCTGAATCCATGAGGTGTCTTTCAGCGCGCAGGGCGGATTGAGGTTAAGAATGAGGTCGCTCGATTCGATCAGCCCGCCGGGCCGCGAGTTCACTTCGATCACACGCCACGGCGTCGCCTTGGGCGCCCGCGCGATCACCGCCTCGCCCGGATGCCCGGGAAGCGGCGAAAGCTTGCTGGCGAGGCCGTTCGGCACGCCCGCAGCGCCGCCCACATACATTCCCGCATAGTCCTCAAGGTCCGCTTCAAGCAGCGCCACCCAGGGGCCGTCCGGCACATGAACCAATAAGGGCAGGTTCACAATAGAAGAGGGTTTGAATTGATCGAGCGAAGTGCGATTGAACTCGCCTTCGTAGGGTGTGGTGAAGCTTCCCAGATTGAGGGCAAAGGCGGGAGCGGGCTGGGCAAAGTAGAATCCGGTATCCTCTTCCGCAATAGTGAACTTTCCGAGTGACGGCTGCTTGGGCAGAAAATAGCGGAAGGCGATGCCCGCGTTATAGGCGCGAAAGATGAGATCGAGATTACGGCGCGGGGCCGCGCGCTCGCGCAAGTGGACAGTGAGCTGATGGTACTGATCGCGCACGATGAGGTTGTCGTTGATGCGGTCGCGCCAGGAAGAGTCGCGCGAAATCATGTTCGTGCCCTCGATCGCAAAGCCGCGGTCGAGCGGAGGAGCGCCTTTAAACTCGAGGCCAAGCGGCGAATCGGCTAGGACCGCCTGGCCCGCGTAGGAGACGCGATAATACGCGCGCTCGCCCGAGGCGGAAGGCAGGCTCTTCAGGGCGAAACTCAATTGGAGCTTCCCGTCCGGCGAAGTTACGGTGAGATTTTGGGCAGGCGCGGCCATTGCCGCCGAACTGCAAAGAATAGCCAGGCACGCCACTGCCACAGCCATAAACTTGATTGAATTGCGCATACATCCTCCGGAAATCCGCAGTGCTCTCCATTCGGTCAAGCAGCAGCCAATCAGCCAATCGTTAGCGGCTCACCGCGGCAAAGCCAGCATCATAGTACAAATCTGACAGGGGCGAAGAAGTTTTCGATGGTTGTAGCGGCGGCGTCCGCGCCGCCGGCTTTCCGGCGCTCAGAGAGCGCCGCATCAGCGCCTTTTCTGGCGTTTCCACACAGACTCGCTTGCCCATATCATGCCAGGAACTTTGGTTAAACCATGCTCAAAACAATTTCACATAAGCCAACGCGCCCAGCGTGCCGCCCACAAGCGGGCCGACGATGGGCACCCAGGCGTATCCCCAGTCGGACGCGCCCTTGCCGGGAATGGGCAGAAGGGCGTGAGCGATACGCGGCGCAAGGTCGCGGGCCGGGTTAATGGCGTAGCCGGTGGGGCCGCCGAGTGAGAGGCCGATGGCCCAAACCAGAAAGCCCACCAGCAGCGGCGTCAGTCCGGTCTGAGTGGGCGCGTTATTGGCGCCGATGGCGAGGCAGCCGAACACCAGCACGAAGGTGCCGATAATTTCAGTGGCCACGTTCGAAAGCTTATGCCGGATGGCGGGAACGGTGGAGAAGACCAGGAGTTTGGAAACGGGGTCGTCCGTCACGCGCCAGTGAGCAAAGTAGGCAATCCAGACGAGCACTGCGCCCACGAAGGCGCCAAGAAGCTGGCCGCCCGCGTAAGGGAGCACGTGCGCCCAGGGGAATCGCCCGACGATCGCGTAGCTCACGGTAATCGCGGGGTTGAGGTGCGCGCCGCTGATGCGGCCCACCGCGTAGACGCCCACGGCGACGGCCATGGCCCACCCGGTGGTGATTACGATCCATCCTGACTTCTCCGCCTTCGATTTGGCGAGCACCACGCCCGCCACCACGCCGTCACCCAGAAGGATCATCAAACA
>JBOGJY010000037.1:0-12207 GCA_050745325.1 Terriglobia bacterium | reverse complement strand
GCTTGCTGCGCCCTTGGGCTTTGGGCGCAGCAAGCAGCGGCCCCCTGCGCCATTTTATGCCATGCACGGGGCCGGTCGGGAACCGCCGGGTGCGCTCGATAAGTAAGGAATCTCAAGGTTTGCGTCTATTTGGCCGATCTATATTATGGGGTGATTGAAACTTAGCGCCCAGAGATAGGATGGCTCGGAGCGCACGACCCGAATCACCTGGGCTTCCACTGTACGTACCATCCGCGGGCGGGAAGCCAGGCGCGGCAATGGAGCGGCGGGAATTTCAAGCGTGATGGTGGAGTCCAGCGGTAAGTAGCGCCGCATGGCGAGGAGCGCCCCACTCGCGCTAATGTTGAGGGTTGTGGTGAATTCCAGAAATTCCTTGCCCCGGTCGTCCAGCCCGCGGGCAAAAATGGGCACTGCGAGCGGCAAACGTTGCGAGATGCGACGCTCTTTGCCTCGCCTGCGCTTTTCCACGGGAACTCCTTGTAATAGAACTTCGGAAACGATGGTTTCTGGCCCTCACACGAGATTCGCCTGCTCGTCGGCGCAACACGGACTCAGCGCCATTGCTGCAAGCAAAGGGCCAAATGCAGCCACATATCTACTTTTGCACGCGCTGCTAGATAGCATATCCGTCAATGAGTTACGATCTTCAAGGCGAGGGCGCCCCTCCGCCTGCCGGCCGTGCCGCCAATTGGAGAGCAAAGGTTTTCTCATCCAGAGAAGATTGTTTCTCTTTAATGTGATGCAGACCGTTGGCTCGGCGGCCAGTTTCGACGGGGATTTTTCCATGGTGCAAAAGTTGGCATGATGTGATAATGGCGTTCCGGATTTCGCATCACCTTTTCTACCGGTCGCGTGCTGCCCTATCAGGACGGCACTTTGGTGGCGGCGTGCCGGGCATAACACCCGGCGCCTCGATCGTCGAGGGAAAGACTGAAATCTATGGTCAAGGCTCGTGAAAGCACGACTGTTCCATCCCCGAAAACGGGTCCGGGACGAGGAGGCAAGCCGGTCGAGCCGGAGATCACGGATGACGTGACGCGGTTAACCCCTACCGGTTACATGGAGCTCCTCGAAGCCTTCCAGCGATTACAGGAGGAGGACCGGCGCCGGACGGTTGCCCTGGGGACGGCAGCGCATCAGCTAAAGACGCCGCTGGCGATCATTTCTGGTTACATCGAGCTCTTGCTCACGGCGAAACCTGGGGCCGTCAACGACCGCCAGCAGCAGATCCTGCAGGAGTCGCAGATCAATTGCAACCGCCTGCGGCAGTATATTGAAGACTTCCTCAGCTACAGCGCCCTCGAGACAGGAAAGCTGGCCCTGAAGTATAACATTGGGGATATGAATGCTTGCCTGTCTGAGTTATATTCCTATTGGCTCTCTTCATTTCAAAAGAAGGGCGTGGCGCTCTATCTGCCAATGCAGCAGCCGCTGCCGTCGTTTGCCTTCGATTATGATAAGGCGCAGCACGTTGTTTCAAATCTCCTTGAGAACGCGCTCAAGTTCACGGGGGTCGGGGGCACGGTTTGGCTTACCGCCGAGCCTTACATGTGGGAGAGGCGGGGCCAACAGGAGGACTACTCAGCGGATGAGCGGAGGCAGCGGGCGGCGGCCGCTCCGAATTCGGTGCGCGTAGCCGTTTCGGACACGGGCCCCGGCATCGCGCCTGAGTATCAGCAGGAGATTTTCGACGATTTTGTGAAGCTCCCACAGCAGGGCGATCCCGTAGGCGGCATGGGGCTGGGGCTTGGCATCGCTCGCAGGTTGGTTCTGGCGCATCATGGAAAAATTTGGGTGGAAAGCGAGCTGGGCGCGGGCAGCACCTTCGCCTTCCTTCTTCCCCTCAGGCAGTTTTGAATCCACGGAGAAAATCCTTGATTGAAAACCCGGGCAGCATCTTGGTGGTGGATGATGAGCCGAGCATGCTGCGCTATTTACAGACGCTTCTGGAGGTGGATTCGTACCAGGTCACCACCGCACGAAGCGGCGTGGAGGCGCTCCGGCTGGTCCGCGATGGCAATTCGCCGGATTTGGTCCTGCTTGATCTCTTGATGCCAGAGCTTGATGGGCTGCAGACGCTCGAGCAGTTGCGTCAGATTCAGCCCGGCCTGAAAGTGGTGATGCTTTCCTGCGTGACGGACACGCGCAAGGTGGCGCGGGCCATCAAGCTGGGAGCGCAGGATTACCTGACCAAGCCTTTCAAGAAGGCGGA
This sequence comes from Terriglobia bacterium, assembly GCA_050745325.1. Lineage (GTDB taxonomy): Bacteria > Acidobacteriota > Terriglobia > UBA7540 > UBA7540 > RH2-MAG17b. The sequence continues at coordinate 9,995 of JBOGJY010000037.1, read as the reverse complement.
GCTTGACGCGGTCCTGGGGCATTGCCTGAGTGACCGCTCCGCCCCGCACGCGGGCGGCGAGGTGGAGGAGCTGAGCGATGACCAGTATTTCGTGGCCGCGAGCGCATCCATGCGCAAGATTCGCGCGCAGGTGGCCCAGCTTGCGCAAGTGGACGTGCCCGTGCTCATGCTCGGCGAGAGCGGAACGGGCAAAGAGGTGGTGGCGCGCCTGATCCACAAGCTTTCCCACCGCGCGGACCGCACCTGGATGAAGGTGAACTGCGCCGCGCTGCCCGCCGAGCTCCTCGAAAGCGAGCTTTTTGGCTACGAGCCGGGCGCTTTTACCGGCGCCACTCGATCCAAGCCGGGCAAGTTCGAGTTGTGCGATAAGGGCACGTTCCTGCTGGATGAGATCGGCGAGATGCCGCCCTCCTTGCAGGCGAAACTGCTCCACGTACTTCAAGACCAGCAATTCTCGCGACTCGGCAGCCGCAGCATGGTGAAGGTTGACGTGCGCATCCTGGCGGCGACGAATATCGACATCCCCGAGGCCATTGCCTCCAGGAAATTCCGCGAGGACCTGTATTACCGCCTCAACGCTTTCACTATTCATATCCCTCCGCTGCGAGAGAGAAAAGAAGAAATCCCTCTGCTCATCCGCCATTTTATGGGGTTGTTTGCCGCGCGCTATGCCAGGACGCCGCTGCCCGTTTCGCCCTCGCTGATTGAGGCCTGCCTGAATTATCGCTGGCCGGGAAATCTGCGCGAGCTGGAGAACTTCGTGAAGCGCTATCTGATTCTGGGCGACGAGGCACTGGCGTTGATGGAGCTCGAGGCGAACCGTGAAGAGCAGGCAGGTCGCGTGGAGGCGCCAGATCTTAGCAAAAGCCCTCCGGGCGATTTGAAATCACTGGTCCGCGGCCTGAAAGGTGAGGCCGAGTGCGAGGCCATTTCCCGCGCCCTCAAGCACACCAAGTGGAACCGCAAAGAAGCCGCGCGCATGCTGAAAATCAGCTATAAAGCCCTCCTCTATAAAATCCGCCAATACAACCTCGACCGCACATAAGCGGAAGTCTATCACCACCGAAGTAGCGAAGAGTTTTGCAGTTGAAACTCTGCGGCCTTTCCATCGCGACGGCCAGATGCGAGGGCTACGAACCGGCAGGCGGCAAAGCCGCAGGTCGCGTTCAAAGATCTGGAGGGTAATTTGACAAGCTTGGCCACAGGCCGCCGCTACTGGCTGGAACAGTGCACCTATCGCACCCGCTTCTTCCATCGCTCGCGGAAGGAACGGGATGCGAGGGCAGGGAAGTCGCGGCCATCGGTCCAGCGTGACACGGGAAACACCGGAACCTTTCTTATCCAGCCATGGCGGGCATACAGTCCTTGTCCCCGGCGTGCGAGCTGGCTGCCCAGCGCATACGCCCAGGGGCGCTTCATCGCCCAAGCCCAAAGTCGCATCGAGGATCTTTCACCGCGTGGGGCGCCGCTCGATGCGCCGCTCGATGCTGCGCCCGAACCCATCTCCTGAGCCTTGGCTCGCAGGTGGAGCAGGATGTCCGGGATATTAATTTTCACCGGGCAGACTTCGCGGCACGCGCCGCATAATGACGAGGCAAACGGCAGCTCACGCGCCGTGCCAATGCCGTTATACTCCGGCGTGACCAGCGCGCCGATGGGGCCGCTATAGACCCAGCCATACGCGTGGCCCCCGATCTTGCGGTAGACCGGGCAGGCATTCAGGCACGCGCCGCAGCGGATGCAATAGAGTGACTCGCGCGTCTTCTCATCCGCGAGCGCGCGGATGCGGCCGTTATCGACCATGATCACGTGCATCTCGTCCGGGCCGTCTTCGCCTTCGCGGCGCGGGCCGGTTAGGATCGACGTGTATGCCGTCAGCTTCTGACCGGTGCCGGAACGCGCCAGCAAGCGGAGGAAGACAGCCAAATCCTCCAGCCGCGGAACGATCTTTTCAATTCCCACCAGTGCGATGTGAATGCGGGGCGTGGTGGTGCACAGGCGGATGTTGCCCTCGTTTTCAACCAGCACGATGGCGCCGGTTTCGGCCACGGCGAAATTCGCGCCACTCAATCCTAGCCCCGCGTGGGCAAAGGACTCGCGCAGGGCGTGGCGGGCGATGACGGTGAGCCGCTCGGGCTCCGTGGTTCGCTCGGCGCCAAGGTGCTTTACGAACAGATCCGAAACGTCCTGGCGTGTCTTGTGAATGGCGGGCGCGACGATGTGCGCTGGGCGGTCACCCGCCAACTGGATGATCAGCTCGCCAAGGTCCGTCTCGATAGCCCGGATTCCCGCGGCTTCGAGCTCATGATTGAGCTCAACTTCCTCGCCCACCATGGTTTTTGACTTCACGAATTCCTTCACGCCCGCTTTTTGTGCAATCTCGCGCACTATCCGGCAAACCTCACCCGCATCCACCGCCCAGTGAACCTTGCCACCGCGCTGCTCGACGTTATCCGCGAACTGAGCCAGGTATTCATCGAGATGCTCAATCACCTCGCGCTTGAGCGCCCGCGCCCGGTCACGGAGCGGCTCGAACCCCGGCACTTTAGCGATAGCATCCAGACGATGGGTGTAAAGGCGAAGCGAGGAAGACCGGTACGCCTCCTGCAGGCGCGGGTTCTGCATGGTTTCTGCGGCCCGCTCGTGAATGTGCGCGCTTTGGATTCCAGTTTCGACCATGTAGTTAGCAATCAGCCGTCAGCAATCAGTTTTCAGCAATAGGCGAATTTCGAATGTCTACTGCCCAATTTCTAATGTCAAATGTCCAATGTCCGATGCCGAATTTTCCAATTTCCAATTTCTAATTTGCGCCTATTGCTTTCCGCCCGCTGCTTACTGCTCTTCCTGCGTCAGCAGTTGCGCCAGGTGCATCGTCTTTAGCGGAAGTCCTTGCCGGTGAATTAGCCCTGCGAGGTGCATTAGGCATCCGGAGTCATTCGCCACCAGGTATTCGGCGCCGGCCTTCGCCGCCGCCCGCAACTTGTCGTCGCCCATGGCGACCGAGACTTCCGGGAACTTCACCGAAAACGTTCCGCCAAACCCGCAGCATAATTTATAATCGTCCATTTCCACCAAGTCGATGCCGCGCACAGCGCGAATCAGCTTGCGCGGCTCTTCTGAAATTCCAAGCTCCCTCAGCAGGTGGCACGAGTCGTGATAGGTCACGCGGTGCGGGAAACTCGCGCCCACGCTTTCTACCTTGAGCACTTTTACCAGAAACTCGGAAAACTCATAGAGCTTACGGCGGAGCGCCTCTGCCTTGGCCAAGCGTGCCGGATCATCCGCGAACAACTCGGGGTAGAAAACCCGCACCATGGTAGAGCAGGATCCGGACGGGGCGACCACGTAATCGGCATCATCGAAGAGATCGAGCATGCGCGCCGCCACGCCGCGCGCTTCCTCAATGTAACCGGTATTAAAAGCGGGCTGGCCACAGCAGGTCTGCTCCGGGTTGAACGTGACTTCTACGCCCAGCCGTTCAAGCACTTTCACCACACACTCGCCCACCTCGGGAAAAAACTGGTCCCCCAAGCACGTAATGAATAGCGAAACACGAGGTTTGGTCGTTATCATGGTTGATTGGACCCGCTGCGCGCCGACCCCGCCACGCCGCGGAGTTGGCGCTCTCAGGCCCATCTGATGAATAAGGTAATTTAGGTCTCGCAGCGGATGAAGTCAAGAAGATCGGTGGCAAGAGCAATTTACATTGTTAATTTGCGCGACACTGAATATAATACTGAGGCGGGGTGGAGCAGTCAGGTAGCTCGTTGGGCTCATAACCCAAAGGTCGCTGGTTCAAATCCAGCCCCCGCAACCAACGGAATCATAAAGTTACGGCAACTGTACTGAGCGAGTTTGGGTTCGTTAAGGTGCTGAATCACTGAGATTGTCCTAAAACCGCCGCGGCAACCCGCCCGGCGGTTTCTCTTTTGTCCCGGTCCATCACTCCCGTGTATACATCCATCGTGGTCGTGATGTTGGCATGGCGCATTAGCTCCTGAGCCACCTTCATGCGAGCGCCGGCAATATCCAGCGCAGTCGCATAAGAGTGCCGTAGCGTGTGCCAGCCAATTGCACCCAGCCCTGCGTGGAGAGCTGCCGGCTGAAGAACGTCTTGCCGCAGCCGATCCGCGTCCTTTGGTCCTCCCTTGGAGGATGCGAACACGAAATCAGACACCGACTGGTATGTTGCGTGGGCGTGCCACTGGCGCAAGGCGAAAAGAATCTCGGGAGCAATCGGCAGAGCGGCCTCCGAATTGGGCGTCTTTGTCGGTCCGATGTGATATTGGTACACCGAACGCCGGATCGAGAGCGCCCCATTCATGAGGTCAACGTCCCCCCATTGCAGACCCAAGATTTCGCCAATGCGAAGTCCCAGGCAACACGCGAGCACCACCATGGTACGATGCGGTTCCTCAAGCCGGGCGATCAAGAGGCGCATTTCTTCGATCGAGAGGCGCCTTGGTGTCTCCCGTCTTCGTGCGCTTTGTCGCACTAGCTCAATTGGGTTCTTGTCAGCAAGTTCCCAACGCCTGGCACACTCGTATAACACATGCATGAGGTTTCTAATATTGGCCTTCGTCTTGGGCGATAGTTCAAGCGACTTCAGCCAATGTTCGACCAGGAGGGCTTTCAACTGATCGACCACGATGTTTCCCCATTTGGGTTTTATCCAACATCTCAGCAATGATGAGTAGGCAAATCGGGTAGAAGCGCGTTCTGGCAGCTCCTCCCTTAGGTAACGGTCAATCAAACTGTTGATGAGCACGGGGGACGGGCGAAAGCGGCTGGCCTTATTTGCCGAGAGTTTCAGCCCTTCCACTGCTTCGCGGGCAGCACTCTCGGTCGGATACTGTGCCTTCGGCCCGATTCGCACGCGATTGTAGTGACGCTTTCCATCTGGGCCGATTTCATAAAAGCGAAAGGACCAGATATCCTGCGTTGCGCCTTTCACAAGTTGCAAGCTTCCAAATTAATAACGTACACGCCTCATGATTGAACCTCCGTAGTTTGGCGGTACGCATAGCGAGGACAGTTTATACTGGAACGCACCCAAACTTCCAACTGCGACTTCCGAAACCGCCAGAACTTGGCAACTTTAATGGCGGGCAGCGTGCCTTGCCGAGCCATGAGCTGCACGGTTTTCGGATGCAAGCCGAGAAGGTGCGCCGCTTCTTCGGCGTCGATGAGTGGTTCAAAGTCAGATGGATTATTAACCATTGAAGTTAACCTCCTTGGTGCGCTCAACTGCGACAGTCGTGCCGTGATGACTCGTGTCTATGTTGAGCGCGTTGTCGTAGCAAGCGTTAAAAATGGCGTTGGCACGCATATGGCGGGCGTGGCGAATCATGTCGTTAATCGTGGCTCGCTGAACTGTGCCCTTGTAGAGGATGATGCGATAACCGTCGATAGATAGTCTGACCGTGACGAAGATCATGATCGACCCTCCCGCAGCGCGGCTGGTGAAGTGGCTTGAACATACGGCCGCGATCTCCCTGCTCCGCTTGCTCGACAGTGTTCCCGCAGCGACGGCACATGAACGCGCGATCCCAGAGGTGGTATCGCCTCGGGAACACGCCGAAGTTGTAACGAAACGCGAGGCAAAGAATAAATGCGACGGCTCCGATGTAGCAGTAACCAAGCCATGCGAGCTGCTGGGTGAAATTCCCTCCGAATCGAAGGAAGGCGTCCATGTAGCCCAGAATAAATTCCCATACGAGAAGCCCTACCAACCCCCCGAAGGCGATTTTCCAGTACGAGCACTTGGACGGTGGCGCGACTCTTTGCGACAGTCAGGTTTGAATCTCGCCTTTGGTTCTGAACTTCCCGAAGCCCAGGTCAGCCCCGCCGCTCCCGAACATAAGGCCCCAGCCACACGAGTGAGCGTTGAGGCCGGACAAGCCCTCGGCATGAATGAGCGAGAGCTTGGTGAATTCCGTCGAGCCACATTTTGGACATTCGATGTTCATGTTGCACCTCACCAAAGAGTCGGAATCAGGCGGTAGCGGACTCGCGCTGCGTATTCGGCGTAGCCCGCGAGCCGTACCGCCAGAAATTCGTCTTCGCTCCTCGCCCGCGACAGAATTAGAACGGAATAGCAGAGAGCGGGGAGTGTCGCGGTTAGTGAGCCGATGGCCAGGGCCGTTGCCGGCATGATTATGGTCATCGCCAGGTAGCCAGGATGACGGATGAACCGGTACGGCCCGCGCGCGATCAGTTCGTGGCCGAGTTCCGCCTGAATTCGAATGGCGCTCGAAAAGAACGGATTCGTGATCATCGCCCAGACTTGAAGCCCGGCCGCCAGTATCAGCACGGCCAAAGCAGCAATTTGAGTAGCCCCGCGCACACGTTCGACCCAGTGAAAACGGCTTGCATCCAGCGCCGCGACAAGTACGGTCGCAAAAAAGAGAAAACTCGCAATAAGCCGCGAACTGGCATTGATTTCTGCTGGGCCTGGCTTCCGCCGCTCGCGGTCTTGAGATGGATCCGCGACGAGGGCGGTCACCAGGCCCAGGCCCGCAAAGATCACAAGGTATGTCTTGACCATCGGTACATCTGTTCGCCCGGCGCAGAGAAACAAAACCGCTGCCAGAGCCGAGGTTGATCCAAGCCACCGGAAAAGCGGGACCGTTCTGGTCACGGCATCACCCCCAGACCCAGTTGTTGGGCGTGTTGTTGGGATGCAGTGCTGATAGATTGCTCCGGGTGTTTGGTCTGAGCGAGATGTTCCTGAATCTGCTGGACCGTCGCACGCGCGTACTGCTCGCCGTTCTCGTACGGCCGCGGCGGATAAAGGCTGATCTTCTGGATCACATCCTGGGGATCATCACCGCGAGAAAGGGCAACCTGGGCGTAGGCGCGGGTCACGGTCCGGCGGGCGTAATAGTGCGGCTGAGGCTTGTCGAAGCGGTAATCTTCGAGGCGGCTGATCAAGTCCTCCATCGACTCGCCGCGTTTGATCCGGCCCATCGCCCACCGCCAGTGGTGCTCCGATGGCGTCCGGTGGGATTGGCCTGCTGCCCGCGGCGCGCCATTTCTTTGTCTCAAGGGCTGCGTTGTCTGAGCCTGATCCTGATAAAGTTTGAAGTCCGCTAAGTTGTATACCTGCGAACTTCTGGCCTTGGCCACGACGCGGAAGGGCTGTTTTCAATCGCTGCCAGCGCCTTCGGCCCGCCATCATCGAGGTCGAGATAAACGTGTCGGATGGCTGCGATGTCGGCCTTGGTCCGGCCCTTGGCTGTTTCTTGCAGCGAGTTTTGCGAAATATAGATATCCGAGCCGCGGGCGTTTTCACCGCGAAGCCATGCCTGGTATGCGGCGCTCGCAATGGTCTCCATGGACTCGACGCGCTGAGTGACGGTTCCCTCATTCCGGTTGATGATGACCACCGCGAGGCGGTCTGCAGGCTTGAAATTCTGGCGGATGTACTCCTCGGGTGAGAGCGCATGATCGCCTTCGGGATTCTGTTCTAACGTGGGCATGGGATGTTCACCTCCCCTCGACTTCTCGGCTGTAAATCGGCTTCAATTCGTACCGGTCTTGCTCCGGGCTGTAGCTGGCGATTTCGAGTACCTCTGTGACAAACCGGCATCCAGGCCGGCGTTCGAGCTGAAGGATCAGATTGAGCGAATCAGCGATGTTGGTCTTGATGGCCTTGTAGGGCAGCTCGATGCCGCTCTGCAGCACGCAGCTCGTAAAACGGGCAAGACCTTGCTGGGCCGAGGTTGCATGGACGGTTGAAAGCGTGCCGGAATGACCTAAACCATTCCCGGCGGCCCGCCGATGAGAACTGGTAGGGGCGCAAGCGCTCTGGCGAGCGGGGAACGTTTGTTATAAGATCGGCTTTACGCGGGCACTTCGTAGTTTGGCGCTAGGGTCACAGCGGCACGGCCGAAGGATGCTAGCAGAGGTTCGAGAGAAGGGAAGCAACGCGCGCGCCGGGCAGCGCGGACCCGGCCCTGCTGGTCATGCGCCTTTCACTTTGGGTCCAGGCCCCCGCTACGGGGCCACAAGGGGAACGTGTGCTAGGATTCAGGAAGAAAGTTACCGTTCAGTCGTTCTGGCAGTCCCGTCTTGAGGGGACGTTCTCGGGCAAGAATGAACCCGGGTGGGACGCACTCAAGGCCTCGTTTCACGATCCGGCCTTGGACGCGGTGGAACCCCTGGCTTTCTACACCCATATCCAGGCGATGACGATAGAGACCGTCAGTATTGTGATCTCCAAACGCTGCTCGATGGAAGTCAGCTCTTCCAGTATTCTGTTCGTTTCGGAGTTCCTGAGGAAGCGCAATCGCGTAGATGTAGAGAACCTCCTCGCCCGATACTCCTCGGCGTTCGGCTCGTCCTTCACCGACGGAATCAGGCCGATGGTTGAGTTCTTTTCCAGAGAGGTTTCTGGCTCGGCGCTGGCGCCCTCAACTGTGGAGGGGCTTCACAGGACCCTCTACTTATTAGTTCAAGAGGTCAGAAATCTGCTAAGGTCTACCAAACTGGTTGCCCTCCCTCGCGACGCAGAAAAGCCGCTGACGTCCGCCTGTCGAGGGCCGCTGGCCTGGCTGGACGTCACCAGACTTCCTGGCGTGACTAGAGACCGCGATGGCGCACTACAATTGGGGTTCACGGACGGAGAAAAAGAAGCGGTGAAGCGAGAATTTGATCAATTCAAAGGTCCGGAGGGTGAGCCGTATTTAGCGCACCCTCAAGTTCATGATGAATTGGAGAACGCCCTGACCGCAAGAGGGCTGTGGTTCTATGCTGATAGGCAGATCCAGAGGAGCCAGTTGGCGGAACCCCGAACCCCCGAACTCTTGAACAACGCTGCGGCAGCGCTCGTCAAGGCCTACTGCAAGTACCCGTTGCCGACCTTCCTCGGCTACCTCGGCTTGTTGCTCAAGAAGATGGGAGAACCAGTACGTGCAGACCGTGCATTCGCTGAGTGGAGAGAAAGCCAGGGAACCTTCAAGCGGAGCCAAGTTGCGAAGGCAACGGAGGAATCTATTGTTGCCTGTTCGTATTGGGAGGGATGAGATTGGGTGGCGGAGTCAGACGCTTCAAGGAACAGAACCGCAACAAGGCCGACGGAGTGATGGAGGAGCACTTGGGGGGGAAACCCGAGCGAAGCTGCGTGATTTGAGTGCGGGCGATCCGGCCCAAGCCGGATGACGCGATAGCGTGGTTTCTCCTGAGCCTCGCCTGCCACACCTTGGGCCAGCGGGCGGAGGGAATCAAGGTTTACGAAAGACTGAAGACCCTCGACCCCAAGCTGGCTGACGAATTTTTCAAGGAGGACGTCCTGCCATGATGCTAAAGACTGCCTACGAATTGGATACTGTCCCTCATCGCTTTATGTGGCAGATCGTTGAAGAGCAAGCCCAACTCGCAGGGGAGCGGGAAGAGGAGTGGTCCAGGCCAGCTCTCGTGGCAATGGTGTTCGCGTTCCACACGGTCGAGGCGTACCTCAATTTTGTCGGAGAAAGGCTTGCCCCGGACATATGGCAAAAGGAACGGATCTTCTTTAGCAAAGGGCCCTATCGGGGCTGGAAGGGAAAGCTTTGCAAGGTAATGGAATTGGTCCACTTGGACTTGCCGCCGGAGAAAAGTCCGCTTAAAACGATTTACGAGCTGAAAAAGCTGCGCGACATGATCGCCCACGGCAAGCCGGAAAAGGTGGCTGGCGAAATTGTTCATGCCGAGGGCTCGGAAATTCCGCTTGCCGTATCGACCTTGCGGTCGATGTTCACGCCGAAGGAAAAGCTAACCACCGCGGTCTCCGATGTAAAGAAATTCCTTAATCTAATTCACGCTCGCGCCGCACTCAAAGTGAAAAACGACCCGTGGTTTGGCGATGACCCGCTATGCGGGCCGGAGGCCTATAATTTCGGCTCAACGACCTTGGCGTGAACAGCCAGGCCGGCGCAGACCCCACGGTTATCGATGCGCTGACCGGGCTTACATGCTATCCGGAACACTGCAAAACCTTCACCTGAGTGGGAAGC
>JBOGJY010000036.1:0-7262 GCA_050745325.1 Terriglobia bacterium | reverse complement strand
TGACGCTGGGCGGCAAAAGCCAAGCTTGATCCGGTTCGTAGGGCAAGAAGTTCATCGCGGGTCTCCTCAACCGCATTATCGCCCACCTGTCAAGCCCTCACTCTCCCGAGTTATCACACAGACTCCTATGGGGAGAGGGGCTGGGGGTGAGGGGTCTGGCGCCTGTTTTACTCGCTCCGCAGCGCCATTGCGGCCGGCGTCCGCAGCCCGCGTTCGAGCGGCAGGATAGATCCAGCCAGTGTCACCAGCAGCGCCAAGACGAGCGCGCCGGGAAGAATAATCCAATGGATGCTGACCGGCGCGCCAAACACAGCGCGCGCAAGCCTTTCCGCAAGCTCGCTGCCGAGGCCGTATCCAAGCGCCCCGCCCGCGAGTCCGACGGCGGAAGCTTCGGTCAGGAAAATAGCCGCCACTCTTGCATCCGTAGCGCCCAGCGATTTGAAAAGTCCAATTTCCGCGCGCCGCTCGAGCACGCTCGCCAGCATCATCGATGAAACGGCCAGACCCGCCGTAATGAGCGCCGCCACGGCGAGCAGCCACATCAACAGGCTCACGCGGTTGAGGATGCTGCCTTCGGTTTCAGACACCCGGTAAACGGGCGCAGCCGAAGAGCCGGGAATGGCCTGCTGAATCTGATAGGCTACCGTGCTGGCGTAGTTCGAGCAGCTCCACTTTTCGTATTGATCGGGCGTCATGCGCGTGACGGGCGTGCGAGCCAGGCTGTCATCCGGCTTGGTGATGGCGCTGACTTCCACGCGGCGCACCTTGCCTTCGAGGCCTGCCATCCTCTGCACCGTCTCGAGCGGCGCAAGAGCTTCCTGGTCTTCGATTCCACCGCTTTCAAGAATGCAGCTGATGCGGAGCTGGATGGCCTCGGGGCCGTGGCCTGCGGCTGAATGGCCGCGGTTCGATGCGCGAGGGTTTCCGGCGCTGACGGAAATCGTCTCGCCCGTTTTCAGTCCCAGAGCTTGCGCCATCCCGGAACCCACCACACATTCGCTAGCGCTTTCCGGCCACCGCCCCTCAACCCGCCAGGCCGGATGCAGCTCGCTAATGCCGGTGCGGAATGACTCGGTAGGGCTGAGAGCCAGCGTTTTATTGAACCATGTGCCGATCAGCACAAAGCTGTGGCCGCCGAGCCGCGCTGGCGCATAGACAAAGGGGGCAAACGCTTCAATGCTGTTGCGCCAAAAAATCTTCTTCATCGAAGGCAGTGAGGATTCCTGAAGATAAGCGCCTGTGCCCGCCGGACGAAAATCAACCCCACCCACAGAGACCGGAAAAGCGTCGGCAGCCGGTGTGACTTCGATGTTCGCTCCCACGGCGCGCAACTCGTGATTGACCTTGTCACCCACGTCAACGGCAATCGTCGCCACCGCCGTCGCCACCGCAATTCCAAGGGTGATGGCCACCAGGCTGAGCAGCTTGCGCCGCCGCTTTCGCGCCAGAGATTGGCTGACAATTCGAGAGATCATGTTAAGTGCAGTGACGAGTGACGGGTGGTAGCGCCGGGCTTTATGCCCGGCATGCCGCCCTGAAGGGCGGCGCTACTCGCCACTCGTCCTTCGCTTGTTACTGTCCTCGAAACACCCTGGCTGCGGCTTCCAAGGCGCTTTCGGGCACGGTAATCGAAGCCGCCCCTTTCTGGTAATTGAACGCAATCGGGATGGGATTGCAACCGCCCTTCATGCCGATGGTCGGGATGTAAATGGAGGAAGAGCAGTTGCGGCAGATTACGTTGCGCCCCTCCTGATAATAGCCTTGCGTGCCGCAAATATGGCAGGCGTCGAGCGCCACGTGCGCCACACCGGAATCATCCTCGATGGCAATCATGTGCACGCCAGCGCCATGCACCTCCACTACATAGTGATGCAGTTTGTGATCCTGAAGCTCAGCAAAGGGAATTGTGGCGCCGCCTTCCACCAGTTTAACCGGCTCCGGCGGTGTCACCGCCTGCGCCACCCGCGAGTAGATGAACTCAGCGCCGATCAGCACGATGACCAGCAGCCCCACGGCGCTCACCGCTGTTTTCCAGAAGACATCCCGACGCTGTTCGGCCACGGCTTTTCGACGCTCGGGAGCAGGCAGCGTCTGAAGTTCCGCTTCAGAACGTCCGGCGGCTTGGAATTTCTGGGCGAGAACCAGGAAAAGACACAACGCGATAATCACTACGAAAAAGAACGTATCGTTGTTGACGATGGGGCCGACCAAGTGCATTTCCTCGCGGCTTGACGGCAGCACCATCGCTTCAGAAAGCTCGTGGATTCCCGAAACCAGCAGTTGCAGAGCCACCACCAGCAGCACAATCGTGGTGACGCTGAAAAACTTGCGCAGGTTTACTTTGATGCTGCCCTTGAAGAAGGCAATGCCCAGTCCAACGGCCAGCGCGAGGCCGATGACGCCGCCGATGAAATTCATCAGCGCCGTCGTATCAAGAGAAACCGCGGCCAGGAAAAGCACGGTCTCAATGCCCTCGCGAAAGACCATCAGGAAAACGAAAAAGAAAACACCCCAGGCGGCGCTACCCCCGGCGCGCCCGGTAAGCCCGGCCAATTTCTCCTCGATCTCGCGGCGCATGTGCTTTGCCGTCATGTACATCCAAATGACGACCGATGCAACGAAGACCGCGCCCACGAGCATCAGCCAGCCTTCGTAGGCGTCCTCGTTAACCCGCAGCAGGGATACGAAATAGCCGGCGACGCAACTCGCCGCCACCGCCGCCGCAAGCGCCCAGTAGACGAACCGGATCAGCGCGCCGCGGCCGCTCTTACGCAGGTAGCCCGCCACAATACCCACTATCAGCGCGGCTTCCACGCCTTCACGTAAAGTTATAACCAAAGATGCGAACATAGGATTTTTAGCGGAGCGCCACGCCCCCCGAAGCAGCGATGGAACTTCGAGATAGTCCAGCCACGCATTGAGGAATAAGCAGTTGCTGCAAGATTAGAATCCTCCCGGCTAATCTATACCTTTTGGTAATGATGATTATACCTAGATTTGCCGTTTGACGCTAGAGTGGGAGTTCTTCGAGGGAAGGGCTGAAAAGAACAAGCGATGGGCAACATTCCAGATCAAACTTGCCGGGTGAAAATAACAAAAACGCGCAGCCCATTGAGCGGAGCTGCGCGTTTGAAGTGATGAGTAACTATTCGTGACTGTTTTTCCAGGCTTTCAGCTTCTTTCTTTTTCTGGCCAGGAGCACAGCCCCGATCAGCAGCCCCGTGCCGAACAGCACCAAGCTGGCAGGCTCCGGCGTAGGGGCGCCGACGAAGCCTACGTTGACCGTAGTCGAAGCGGTGTAAAAGCCCACGATCTGGCCGAGATCGTTGATGCCGTTCACCAAGGGCGGGCCATCGCCGAACGGATCATCAATCGTTTGCCAGCTTCCATTGGTATATACAAATCCATGCATGTTGCCGTTGGCGTCGGTGTATTGTCCCACCACCTGCCCCATATTGTTCAATCCAAAAGCCTGGGTGGCGGTTGCGCCGGGAAAGTCAAGAGTGGTCAATGTGCTGCCGTTGAGCAGAAAGCCGTCCGTATTGCCGTTGGCATCGACGTAGAACCCGGAAACCATTCCCGAATTGTTCACATCGGTGGCGGTGCTGTTCGTGGCGAGCAGGCCGGGAAGCCCGGAGAATGCGCCGCTCTGAAAGGTATACCCGTGGTTAGCGCCGTTGGCGTCGGTATAGAAACCCGCGACCTCGTTGTGATCGTTGATCCCCAGAAGCTGGTTAAATGTTCCGTTCGGATCATCCACAGTCGAGAAAGCGCCGCCAATATCCGTGAATCCGTGGTTGGTTCCATTGGTGTCGATGTAAAACCCGTCGGTGCTGAAGTTGGTGGCGCTGGAGCCATTGTTGATCCCGATCACCTGCGTCTGTACCGATCCCGGAAAGTTCTCGGTGGTGAAGCTGCTGGGAAGGGTGAGCGTGAACCCCTGGTTGGGATGCGCCGGATCGAGGCCGCTGCCATGATAGCCCGCGATGGCGCTTGAATTATTGATGCCGAGCAATTGAGTAAAGACGTCGGTTGGGTAATTAACCTCCGTGAATGAATATCCATCTGCTGTCATCGTGCCCGCCAGAGCGGGTATGGCCGTGGAGATAAGAAATGTCATTCCGATAATGAGTGCAAAATGCTTTTTCATCTAACTCCTCCTCAAGAGGTGCGAGCTTGCAGTCTGTGCGTCAAGCCTGTTGCTCGACGTCAATTGGGGCCGATCTGCTGAGATGCAAATCCAATAACAGGGCCGCCGATTCGACGACCGTGCGCCAGCTTTTACAGCGAAGTTTTACCGTCAGCTCTAAAACAACGGCAGTTCTTCACGCCGTCTTCCGTCCCTTTGCCGCAAAACAGGCTTACTGGAAATGTTCACTAAATGCTATACAGCGGGGTTGCAGATGTCAAAACAAAACGCTGACATTATCCACTTCTAATATTATCCAGATTTGTATAACTTACACGTTAACTTGAGGTTAAGGCTCGGTGAATCTTGGCTTGGAATGGAAAAGCTGATTGACAAGTCCGGCAAGCTTACGACTGGCCGCGCGGCTCCGCGTGGATGCTCACCTTCATGATTTGCGGGAATTCCTGGCGAAACTTAAGCTCCAACTCATCGGTGATTTCATGTACGCGCCGCAGGGGAAGCTCCGGCTCGAGGGTGCAGTGGAGGCTGACCAGAAAGTCTTCACCCACCTGGTGGGCCACGACGGAGTGGCAATCGAGCACGCCAGGAGTTTCACGCGCAATGGCAAGCAGCTTCTTCTCCATGCTTTCGCGCAGCCAGCCGGCCCTCCGGCCTGGTTCGACGCGGGTAAGCAAGGGCTCGATGTGGATGTTCACCTCGCCTACCTGGGGAATCTCATGTTTGATCTGGTTTTCGAGTTCGGTAGCTCTTTTGTGCGCTGCTTCAAGCGTGAGGCTGGGTTCAAGCTCGAGGTCAAGGCTCAAGTTCACCCGGCCTTCCACTTCGAAAGGCGTTACATCATGAATCCGGTAATTATCGCGGTGAGCCACGGCCCTGATTTTCTCTACCATGTCACTCGACGAGGGTCTGCCCGGCGCCGAGTGGATGACGATATCCGCCCCAGGAAAGACGGTGTGCACACGGGATTCCACCTCGTCCTCGAGCACTTGCGCGTGCTCAATAGGCGTGTTGCTCTCAAGCACCAGACGCAGGTCTACAAAAAGCTGATTGCCGCTCTGGCGCACGCGGATTCTGTCCTGGCGCAACACGCCGGGAACGCCCGAAATGGCGCTCTCAATCAGAGCCGAAGAGCCTTCGGGAGCGGCGTCGACCAGCGCGTCCACAGTTCTTTTCCCCAGGCGAACACTGATGTAGATCGTCACCGCCGCGACCACGAGGGCCGCCGCCGGGTCCGCCACGCGCAGCCAGCCAATGTCCCAGCGATGCCCCACAAGGACCAAAAGCAGGCCTAGAATCACCGCCGCCGAGGCAAAGATATCGGTTGAAAAGTGCAGCGCATCCGCCTCCAGCGCCTGACTGCCATACTTTTTTGCCGCGCGCCCGAGGGAGCGTGAGCGGACGGCGTCCACCACAATCGACAAGCCCATCACGGCGAACGCGGCGAAGGAGGGCTTCACCGTGACGTGGCTGAAAAAGAGGCGCCGCACCACCTCAATCACAATCCACGCGCAGGTGACCAGCAGTAGGGTTGTTTCGATGAAAGCCGAAAGGTGCTCGAACTTGCCGTGCCCGAAAGGATGCGAAGAGTCAGCCGGCCTGCCGGACCAGGAGACGGAAAT
This sequence comes from Terriglobia bacterium, assembly GCA_050745325.1. Taxonomy (GTDB): domain Bacteria; phylum Acidobacteriota; class Terriglobia; order UBA7540; family UBA7540; genus RH2-MAG17b. The sequence goes on along the minus strand of JBOGJY010000036.1, from coordinate 1,493 downwards.
ATAGGTGACAAGCGCGGCTACCAGGTCGAGAGCGGAGTGTGCAGCCTCGGAAAGAATGCCCAGGCTGCCCGTAAGCAGCCCGACAGCCGTCTTCAACGCGGTCAGAGCGGCCGCTGCCGCGAGCGACGAGAGCGCCACGGCCTGCTTCTCGTGCAGCTCAAACTGGACGCCTTCCTGTGCGGTTGGCATTTTAACGATTATAGACCCGGGCGCGCCGCCCGTAAGCTGCGGATCGCTTAGATCGGGTGGCGCCTCAGACAAAACCAACGAAGCGTATTTCACCGCGAAGCGGTGGAAGATGAATAGCCGTGGGTGGAACCCACGGAACACGAACCAAGGTCATCTTTCGGCAACCCTGGAGGGGTTGAATACCGTCAGACCGGCGCATCGATGCTGTTCGGCCCCTCCAGGGCCGGTTGCTTTCTCCGATCTCGACCGTGGGTTTCACCCACGGCTATTCATGTCGCTCCCCCTTCGGGAGCAGGAAAACCGGGGTATCCTCTCCGAAATGGCGACCGCTTGACTCATTCACAGCAAGGTCCGCAGCTCAAGGTCTTTATTCTTCGGAGGCAAACTCTTCCAACGCCGCTTCCAGTTCACTCTGCGCGTGCATGTTGCCCTGCTTCCGGTTGACTTCGATGCCCTTGGTAAAGACCTGGCGCGCTTCTTCTCTGCGCCCTTCTTTTGCAAGATACATTCCCGCTTGCAGATAGGTGGCCGCGTAATCGGGCTGCTCGGTGAGCAGACGCTCAAATTGCTGCCAAGCGCGTTCCGGCTGCCCAGCCCGCGACAACTCTAACGCGAGCGCATACCGGGCAAAGGTATTGCCCGGCGTGCTCTGAAGTGTTTGTTCGAGGATCTCGATGCGTGTAGGTTCCATGAGGCGGCTCTTCTTGGAGTTTAGATTATTAGAATTATCTAATGTTAGGTATCCGCTGGGCTGATCGAGCACTCCAATTATGGAGAATTTTTACTAACAAATAAGGCTAGCTATTGATTCTAAAGACTCGCTAGGCTTCGTTCCGCGAATTTTTGTGTACTTCTCCCATTCTCTCCGGCTATTTTCTAATCTTGGAGGCATCCGTTTTGTTGCGCAGGGTTCGCCTTTTAACCCTGCGGCTTTTGATTATGATCGCCCCGAAAAACCGCAGCGTTTGCAATACGAACCTCGCGCTATAAAAGCCTAGCACATCACTTTGAGACTTTTGAGACAAACAAGAATATTTATGAGGTTAGAGGATTTTAAGAATTGGCGCAGGCCTAAGCCGCCCCGGACTTAAACAACCGCGTGAGCCGGCGAAGTGTCAATTGATGTAAGATAACTATCCTGTCGCTATGGCGTCACTGGATAGTTATCTGCGAGAGTTGCGTGAGATTCGCTCCACCGGGGCGGGGGTCGAGGAGGAGTCGTATTATCACCCGCTCGCAACGCTCTTGAATGAACTCGGCCAGAAGCTCAAGCCGAAGGTTAAGTGTGTCCTACAGCTCGCGAA
>JBOGJY010000035.1:0-1815 GCA_050745325.1 Terriglobia bacterium | reverse complement strand
CTTCATTGTAATCCCTCCGCCAGGCTTCGATTTTCTCCCTCGCATCTTGCAAGCTCATGAACCAGTGCTCGTTCAAACACTCATCCCGCATCTTGCCATTGAAACTCTCGATAAACGCGTTCTGCACGGGCTTCCCCGGCTCAATGAAGCGCAGCCGGACCCCTTTTTGGTAAGCCCACGCGTCCAAGGCTTGGCCCGCGAACTCGGGTCCGTTATCCGTCACCAGTGCCTCCGGAAGGCCTTCCAACTCCCGCAGGCGTTCGAGGACCCGTACCACCCGGACCTCCGGAATCGAGGTGTCGACTTCTGCCGCCAGACACTGGCGATTGTAATCGTCCACAATGTTCAGGCTGCGGAACTTCCGCCCGTCCTTCAGCGCATCGGCCACAAAATCCATGGACCAACGCTGGTTCGGCCTCGGCGAGCGCGCCCAGTACGACACGTTCGGGAACAGAAGTCTGGTTCCAATTACGATCCCTCGTCCTCCCGGGTCACCTTGATCGGCGATAGGTATGCTGAATGGACAAGTGTCTGGCGACCCTGCTGGCTACAGCGGTCTTTAGGGTCGAGGATTGTTTTCGGAGGCTATCTGAGAGGTGCTTAGAAGCACCTAAACGCGATGTGACAGCCGAGATCCGCACTGCACGGGTCAGGGCCCTGACGGAAAGCCTTGCCTGGCGCCATTTGATGTGGCTCGTTAAGTATGGGTTCGTGACAGTCCCGTAGCCACGGTCAGTGCTTTCCTGACCGTGGGCGTTTGACGACGGTTTACAGCGCCACGGCCAACGCGAGAGAAGGGCAGGGGGATACATGCGATTTGATCTCGGCGAAAACGTTGCCACGGTTCAGCTAAGAGATGCACGTATTAAGCAAGCTGTGCGATTGATCGACCTCGGGCTCAATGATGCGCGGCTCAGCGTTGAGCACTTGGCACGGAACCTCGGGATTTCAGCCTCGCGGCTGCGGTAGCTCTTCGCGGCGGAGTTGGGCGTGGGACCCGAACAATACATCCGCGAACGCCGCCTTACGCGCGCCGCGGCTCTTTTGGCCGCATCGCCTGTTTCGGTCAAGGAAGCGATGGCCGTCGCCGGGTTCAATGACCCCAGCCACTTTTCGCGGGATTACAAAAGGCGGTTTGGGGCGGCGCCTGGCATTCGCCGGGAACGCAGCCAGGTTGTGGAGGGTATAGTCAACGACCGCTGATTATCGAAATGGCCAACAGATTATCGTTTTGGCCAACACTTTCCACTTGCAAGCATCCATGGAGCGCGGTTAGCCTTCAAAAGGAATGAGACCAAAATGGAGTGCATTCCAGATGTGGAGTGGGAAAATGCGGCTAACAGGCATTGGGACCTTCATAGCTGTGCTTTTGGCTGGACTAATTCCGACCGTTGTAGTCGCAGGGGCGCAGGGTCAGGCACCATCGGCAAAGTCTTTTGCGCTACGGCATAGCGTGGTGGTGATCGGTCCAAACAGCCCGCTCTTTGAGACCGTGCTGGCGAAGGATTTTCCGGGTGTGAGTCAGGTAAATTGCTTTCAGGCGGTTGAACCCCTGCTAGCGATCCTACACAACAATACCCGGCGCATCATAAAAGGCTACATGGTCAAGTGGACCGTCACCAACGCAGATGGTTCAAAAGATACCGCGTCTCTAGTAGGTCTGAACGAGCCGGATAGCCTCTGGAAACTGACTGGGCAAAGAACAGTTATGGGCCTTGCCGGAACTGGGCTCGGAACCCTACTGGTTTCGCCTTTCTTCCGCTGGAGCAAGAAGCGGTTTCCAGTGTTACTTTCCAGCAATGCCGTAGTCGGGAC
>JBOGJY010000034.1:0-9545 GCA_050745325.1 Terriglobia bacterium | reverse complement strand
AAGCAAATCCGTTCGACCAAGAAGGATGACTGGCGAGAAGTGGTCGGCGTTGTGGGAAATATCCATGATGATGGCGTGGACAGGCCAGCGCCCAGTTCGGTTTACTGGCCGATGCTGACGACGCATTTGGAGGGCTTTGACACCTTGGTGATCCGGTTTTTCGCCGTCTCGATTCGCGGCCCGCGCGCTGGCTCGGAAAGCTTGATGAACGAGGTGCGCCGGGCTGTCTGGTCCGTAGACTCCGATCTTCCGCTCGCTGATGTCCAGACACTCGACGATTACGAGCAGGCATCAATGGCGCGAACTTCCTTTACCCTGACGATGCTGGGGCTCGCTGGCGGCATGGCGCTGCTGATCGGCATGGTCGGCCTCTACGGCGTCATCTCTTATTCGGTGTCTCAGCGCACTCACGAGATCGGCATTCGCATGGCGCTTGGGGCGCAGAAGGGCGATGTGCTACGCCTTGTAATGGGTCAAGGAATGATTCTAGCCTTAATTGGGGTGGGAATCGGGATAGCTGGCGCGTTGGGTCTGACGCGCTTCTTGTCCAGCCTGCTTTATGGCGTCAAGCCAACTGATCCGGCTACGTTTGTTGTGGTTTCACTGGTTCTGACGGGCGTCGCACTACTCGCTTGCTACATTCCAGCCCGGCGGGCAGCAAAAGTCGATCCGATGGTAGCGCTGAGGCACGAATAGGGGCCCAGGTACGGCTTGTAGAGCAGCGTTTTGGTTTTGAAACTCCGCGGTCGACGCAAAGAAACGCATTCACATCAAGCTTCGTAGGAGCCTTTGCAGCAGAGGACCAAGTATTCCTACGAAACGGTTGCCAGCTCTGCGAGCCGCCGGCGGAGATACCGGCGCTCAACTGCATTCGCTGTGAGGTCAAGGGCCCGGCGGTATGCTTCCGCGGCCTCTTGCGAGCGGTCAAGGCGGCGCAGGATATCAGCTCGCGCGGCATGGTAGAGATGGTACGAGTCAAGTTGACCCGATGATCCAAGTTGGTCAATCAGCCCCAAGCCGGTTTCGAGCCCTTCACTTAGAGCGACGGCGACGGCATGATTCAGCTCGACGATTGCGGATGGATAAACCCGCTCAAGCTCAATGTACAGCGCCGCAACCTGCTTCCAATCCGTCTGCGGGGCGGTTCCTGCCTCCGCATGAACAGCCACGATGGCGGCTTGCAACTGGTACGGCCCATTTCTGCCCAGGCGCAAAGCTCTCTCGGCTAACTCCAAACCTTCCCGGATTTGATCGTGATCCCACATGGACCTGTCCTGCTCCTCAAGGGGAACTAGCTCGCCTTGGCTGTTGACGCGCGCGTCGCGCCGGGAATCGTGCAGGAGCATGAGGGCCAGCAATCCTAGATTCTCCGGCTCCTGCGGCATCAATTCGCAGAGAATCCGACCCAGGTGGATAGCTTCGGCGCACAACTCACGCCGGATGAGGCTGTCTCCGCCAGTGGCTGTATAGCCTTCGTTGAAAATCAGGTAAATGACGGCCTGAACGGACCCCAGGCGCTCAGGAAGCAATCGATCGGGAGGCACTTGGTAGGGAATTCGCGCATCCCGAATCTTGCGCTTGGCTCGGACCAGCCTTTGCGCCAACGTCGGCTCTGGCGTCAGAAAGGCGCGGGCGATTTCCGCCGTTGTCAAGCCCCCCAACGTGCGTAGGGTCAGCGCAACCCGCGCCTCTGGGTTTAACGCCGGGTGGCAGCAGGTGAATATGAGGCGTAGACGATCATCCGGAAATTCCATTTCAGCCGCCCCTTCCATCGGGTCATCATCGCACCGCGCAGTTTCCGTTTCGCGAAGCAGATCTTCTTCCTTGTCACGCCGGGTGCGATCGCGCCGGGCATAATCGATCAGCTTGCGGTGGGCTACCGTGGTAATCCAGGCGCCAGGGTTCCCCGGGATACCCTGGGCAGGCCACCTCGCCAGCGCCGAGGCGAACGCATCCTGCATCGCCTCCTCAGCCAAATCGAATGACCCCGAAATCCTGATCAGGGTGGCGATGATTCGTCCCGATTCCCGCTGGAACACTGACTCCACGGTCTGTGTCAGAACATCCATTAGCGCCTGCGCTGTTTCCCGCAGCCCTTATTCGACGCGCGCCTGCATCTCGCGGATGGGCCTCACTTCAACACATCCTGTCCCGCCGCCGCAAGCGGGGGGCATCTTTGCCGCCCATTCGAGCGCTTCGTCCAGGTCCTTGCAGTCCAGAATAAAGTATCCGCCAAGTTGCTCCTTGGTTTCCGCGAAGGGACCGTCGGTGATCAGCGCCTTGCCATCCTGAAAGCGGACGGTGGTCGCGGTGCTGGCGGGTTGCAGCGGGTCTGCGCCCTTAAAGATCCCGCGTGCGCTTGTCTCCTCAATGATGGTCCGAGCTTGATCCATGCACTTGTTTGCTTCCTCTGGCGAGAGCGATTCTCTCGCTCGTTCATTCGTGTAGATCAATAACATGTAACGCATCGCAACCTCCTGAATAATTTTTGCCATGAAACTGATGATCATGGGCCGCCGCGTTTCACGAAGTTGTAGGCTTCATTGGCGAGTTCGACCCCGTCCGTCCTTCCGGCCACGATGACGACCCACTCTTTCATCAGCCTTCCGTGGCCGGGATCGAACCGCTCGCCCTGACCGCTGCTTACGAGTTCATCAACCCGTTGCTTCGAGAGCTTCACCACGAACTCGCCTTTCGACGACATCATGGCAAAAATCTTGCCCTTCACCTTGAGCGCGCCCGACCCGAAGCCTTTGCCGCCTCCGTGCGTGACCTGCCGGGCTCCAGCAAAGGCATCCGCAACCAGCGCAAAGCGGGGATCGACTTCTCCCGGCTGCAGTTCCGTCGCCTTCTTCGCAGGTCTTTTCATCATGCGCTCCTATGGAATTGGTAGCGGTAGCCACGGTCAATCGTTTTGTAACCGTGGGCCTTTTTCCATCAGGGAAGCATACGCTCAACAACAGGATGATTTGTCAAGGGCTGCCACACTATCCGTCACGAAAACGTCATAATGGGCCGCACCTCAACTGAGCCGAAGCGCGCCCCAGGGATCTTCGCGGCCATGGCGATGGCCTCCTTGGAATCACGGGCCTCGACCAGGTAGTAGCCGCCAAGCTGTTCTTTGGTTTCGGCGAACGGACCGTCGGTGGTCAGCGGCTTGCCGTCGCGCACACGCACGGTGGTGGCGGCGGTCGTGGGCTGCAGCGCGTTGCCACCCTTGATCGCTGCGGTGAACTCTTTGCCGAACGCCCTGTACTCGCCTAACTCCGCGTCCGGATAGTCTTGGTTAAAGCGTTTTTCGTTCTCGTAAATCAGCAGTAGGTATTGCATGGTTTTTTCTCCTTATTGGGTAATGTTTGCCCGGTACCGGAAGAGTCGCAGGTCGCCAGGTTAAACTTTGCAACTCCGCGCTATAAGTTTGCGCTAATTGCTCTCCGCTTCCGGCTCCGAGCGTTTGGCTTTTCTTCCGCCACCAGTACGACGTTCAACGTGAAGGAAATCGACAGCGGGACCAAACTTTGTTGTTTATCCATGATTGCCTCGAAGTGTTAATCTGGAGGAGTCATGCAAACCTGGACAATGCGCGCCATTGGTATCATCCATAGCCCTTTTGCGGAAGCTCACCAGGTTCCGCGAGGGCTGGGAGCGAAGCACGAGGAAGTTGGGGTTCTCGAAATTCTTCCCGAATTCGAGGCCGGCCTCAAAGACATCGAAGGGTTTTCTCACCTCTACGTAGTGTGGGTTTTCGATCGCAGCCATGAGTATGCGTTGGTTGGCACGCCACCTTGTGATACGCAACCTCACGGCGTGTTTGCGTCGCGGTCGCCCCGCCGTCCCAATCCGATTGGCTTGACCGTGGTGCGGCTACTTGCCCGTGAGGGCAATCAGCTCCACGTGCAAGGCGTGGACATGCTGGAAGGCACGCCAGTCCTCGACGTCAAGCCCTATCTGAGCAGCGTAACTGACTCAGAATTGAAACGCGGCTGGCTGGCGGAGGCGGAATTACGGATATCTGCCCAAAAGCCGGCGGAGCCATGAATTCAGCAAGCTGACTTACGATGAAGTTATGGCGCCTGAGGGCGTGATCCGCGAGGCAGTCGAGGGCTTAGATGTTGATGGCAAGCCTCCGCTGAGCCATAATCGAATACTGCCCGATGGGCGCCCCGTTATTGGGACGTTGCGGGAGCGTTGGCCGCTGCCAGTGATTCCACATGAATGCCAGTAGCATCACCCGATATTCCGATCTCCGCGCGACGGTTCATTGCGCGGTCTGTGGCTGTGTCATTCGGAGCCTCGGGATTCGATTCTCCAGACCTTGCGCCCCGAAGCTGAATATCTCTGCTCGCAATTTTCGGCTGCGTTTCCGCCAGAGAATCTTGAGGCTGTGAGGCTTTCTCCTGTATTGCCATTGAAGTTACCACACCGATGCTGATACGCTATCTAGCGTGTTGAGGCTCTACTATTGAGGATTACATATTATAGTGAAAGCTTTCTCTGTAGCGGCGCTCTCTGAACGCCGAAAAACCGGCGGTCGCAGACCGCCGCTACAGCATTTGATGTCACTATAATATGTAAATCTCGATATTATTGTGAGTGACGCCCCACACTTCTTTAGTAGTCCCAAAACCGTGGAGGAACCGATGCGATCTCCGGGCAATCATATCCAGACTGTTTGGAACATTGTTTGTTTGAGCCTTGTCTGCGTTGCCGTGGCGTTTCTATTCCGCGCGGCGCGAGCCGGAGGAAGCCCTCCATCGCCCGCATCGCATCCACCGGAGCGCCGCGTAGACCTCGGCGTATTGCGGCCGGATTCCCTATATGGGGTCACGGTGAGCGTGAAGTCGCCCGTCGCCGTGCAAGGAAAAGACTCGATTCATGTGACTATCGCGGACGCGGCGGGGCCGATGGCCGAAAAGTGGTTACACAGCGGCGATCTGGATTTCTACTTGACGTTGGCGCCGCGCGCCGCAGGCCATGGCTCAGTGTTGCTGGCGGCCGGTCCTGGAACCGCGATTCCACAGATCGCCGTTTCCGCTCGCCGCATGCCGGTAAGTTCCCGGACGGAGCCTGCGGTGATCGCGGCATATCCGAATGGCGATTGGCGTCATGCCCAACCCTTCGAGTTCGGCCAGGCCATCTATGGAAGCGCGGATGAGCGCCCGTATGCCCCTGCGCCCGGACATGATGTGTATGCCGCGATGATCAAGGGCTTCCAGTGGTTCCGCTTCACCTTCCACGGCCAGGAACCACGTTTGGCTTATTTTGTGCTGGATGTCACGGACCGCGACGTGCCGTTTGACGTCTACCTTTATCAGGCGCAAAAGGACAAGAGTGGCCAATCTGAGCTCGTTCCTTACAAGAAGGGCGAATTCGTATATCAGATCGAATCCACACAGAATTATCCCGGCCTCTATAAATTCCGCACCCGTATTCTTGAGCCTGGACAAACTTACTACGTGCGCGTGGATGCGAATCACCCCGCCTATCAGTTGCGCACATACTCCTATCCCGTTCCTCCGTATACAGACCCGCACCAGGCGGTACGCACAGGTATGGATTTTCTCATCGACATGGGTGATACGTGGCTTTCGAACACACCGCGCCGTGGCTCGGTGGCTTTACGCAACACGATGACGCATTCGGAAACCGAGCTCTGCATTGCCTGCCATCCTTCACAATTCACCACGCGCGGCGAGTTCACGGCTATCCGCAACGGTTACGCGCCTACGCAGCGCACCGCGATCGAATTCATCACTGACCGTCTTTATAACAACGCCCGTCCACTTTATGGCGAGCCTGGAACGAATTGGGTGCGCGTGATCTATTCTGCGCGCGCAGTTTCCAGCCGCCTGCCGCTTCTCACCCACTGGTTTGAAACCGAGGTCACACACGATGGTCCCCGCGCGAGCTTTGCGGTTCCTTACGCCAATTACCTGAAGATCCATTACAAGGACCGCACCACGATGCCCGGCAACGAAGTGGACGGCTGCGAGCCGGACATCAGTCCTTTTGAGATTGCAGACCAGAGTTGGCAGACCTTTAGCTTTCTCTATCAGCACACGCATGACCCGCAGTGGCTTACCGAGCGCGATAGGGTCGTGCGGCTCGCAGTGCCCTACGTTCCCAAGAACATGATTGACCTGAACTGGAAAATTCAATTTCTGGCAACCATCGGGCGGGAGAAATACTCACAGCAGTTGGATGCGCTCATCAAGCAACTTTACAGCTATCAGGAAGCTGATGGAATGTGGCCTTATCCGTTCGACAAGACCCGGAAGACGGCCGACTTTATTTCTTACCACGCAATCTACGCGCTGGCGCTGGCGGGGCGCCGGCCCGAGACCGACCCCAACATGGCGCGCGCGGTCACCGCCTGTATGCGAGCGCAGCGCACGGAAGGAGATTGGGAAGGCGATCCGGTTTACCAAGGCTTTAATACGCCGTTTCGCGCCACGGAATTTGCCGTGATGGCGCTTTCACAACTCTATCCGGGGCCGGACAAGCGGCCGCTGAGCGCGAAGGGATGGGACGATGCATTCCCGGCGCCGCCTACGCGCCTTGTTACAGGCGATCTGCCGCGCCTGCTCTCGCAGCTTGACCAATTCTGGGATCTGGCTCCCGAGCCCACGCTGAAGCAAATCCGTCAGGTGCTCGCCACTAATCCTCAGCCGCTCGCACGGGAAGCTGCCGCGCGCGCCCTGGGGCACATGGCCGATCCCGGCGCGATTCCAGTCCTCGTGCATGCGCTGGGCGATCAAAGCAAAGTGGTGCAGTGTACCGCCGCTTGGGCGCTGCGGAAGGTTCTCACGCGGCGGCCCGATGTGGCGGAGCAGGGAAGCGTCCTGCTGACGGCAGCGTTGCGCTCGCCCGACGCGCGGGTGCGCTGGGGAGCTACCCGGCTCTTTAATCAGCACTTCAGTTACTTGACGGACCATCCTGCGTTGCTTGCCGGGTTGATCAAAGATGTTAATGATCCGGCGCCCTTCGTCCGTTTTCAAGCAGCCGCCGGACTATGGCGCTGGTATTACTGGAAAGTCGATCATCCTGCGGAGCGCAACGCGGTGCTGGAAGCGCTGGCTACACGGCTCGGCATTGAGCAAGATCCTATGGTGCGGCGGGGGCTGATGGAGAGTGTCTACGATGTGCTCGATGAGAACACGGGCTACATGGCGGCCTGGGTCCGGACGGCCGCGACGAAGGAGGACCAGGAACGGATTGAGAACGGCTATGAAGCGGTGGTCCGGGACCAGGCCGGGGTGCTCGCCCGTGTCCTGCGGGCCGCGCCGCCGCAGGGGCGAGTGAGCATTCTGAACGCCATGTGGGATTTTCATATCCGTCACTACGCGCTTCCGGCGCTGAAACCCGGCCAGGTGGCAATCGGCCTGCCCAAAGTCCTCACGCAATATGTCGAAGGCGTGCCGAACCTCGACCAACCGGACTATGTCTACCCTCCCTATCAGGGAACCGCTAATTTTCGGTACGACCCGAACAATAGTTTTTATCAGACCCGAGTCGGAAATGACAGCGATCTGATCCACTTTTTCAACAGCTCGGGCCCGCAACTGGAAGAGGCATTGATCGACTGCCTCCGGGGCGCTGACAGCAACACGAAGATTGAAGTGCTGAAGGCGGGGAGCACCTTGGAAGGCGCCGGGGACCAACGTTTTGCGCTGGCGGCGCTCAACCTTGCAATGGACCCTGACGCCCGGGTGCGGCAAACGGTGAACTACGTTTATGAAAACGGGCAGCGCGGCGTGTTGAACATTAACACCCCGGATGTTCCCAACCCCGAGCTGGTCAAGGCCGTGGTTGAAATCTTGCAGCGAAGCAACGTGAACGCCAGAGCGGTGGTTTTGCCGTTGCTTGCAAGCCTTCCCGATAACTCACCCTGGACTCGGGAGAACGAGGTGGCGCAAGCTGTTGACGCCTTGCTCCGGCAGGAGCCGCGGCCAAAAGACTATGCGCTGGCGCTGACCGCGGCCTCCTCGTTCGGGACCATTACTCGCAATCCCCAGTTCCAGGACCGTGTGTTTCAGGGACTTCATGATCCGGATTCAGCCGTGGAAAAGGCCGCGGTGGATACTATCCTGGAACGCTTCCTCAATTCTCCTGCGTATGGGCAGCGGATAGAAAACGCCTTTGCCCAGCTTGGCAGCCCGCAACGCACTATTCTGATCACCGAAGTGACGGACCCCCAATTCATGCGTCTCCGCGTGGGAACAGCGGGGCTTGGCGTTTCACAGGACGCGGCCGGACTGTTGGCGAACAAGTATGCCTATGTGAAGTACAAAACGCCCGACTTTTTGCAACAACCGGTCGTGTTGAAGGCAGTGATCGCAAGCCTTTACGACAAGGACGCGAATGTGCGCGCCTTGGCCCTGGATGCGCTGCGCCGCGCAGATGGCATCGAAAAGCAGCCGGATTTTCAGGCCGCGCTCCGTCGCCTCCAGAACGATCCCAATCCGCGTTTGCAATTAATTGCGGCGAACGTGCTCGGAGGTAAGACGCTGGCGGACGCCCTCGCCGACGTGAAACCCAATTCCGTGCTTAACTACGACTATTTTGTGAAGCGCGTCGAGCCGATCCTGGCCCAGGTGGGACCCGATGGAAAGGCCTGCGTCATCTGCCACGCGTCCCATGCCATTTTCAAGCTCACCGGCCCTGACGAACAAGGCAAGTTCCTCCCCTCAATGAGCGAGCAGAATTATAAGTACGCCATGCGGGTGGTGGACATCAGCGACCCTCGCCATAGCCTTATTCTGGTGAAGCCGACGCATAAACCTGAAACCGGGGGAAACGTCACCGACTACTATGCCTCGCACAACGGCGGCCAACGGTGGAAGTCTAATGAGGATAGCTGGCAGTATAAGACGATCTTGGAGTGGATTGAAGGGGCGCGGCTCCAAACTGCGGAGAATAATGCCCCCGGCAGGCAGTAAATAGCTTCAAGGAATGCTGAGGACGCCTTCAACAGGAAGTATTGCAAGCCCGCGGGGGGCGCATACATCGCGCTTCTTGCGATGTGTGCGCCACTCAGACAGCCTATAGGTCAAATTCGGCCACCTTTCCCCATCAAATGATGGGCAAAAAGCCCTGTATCCACGCAAAAACCGTCCCATTTATCGCGTTTGTCTCAAAATTCTCAATGTGCTGTGATAGGCTCAGGGTTGGATGATTGCCCTCACCCGTCCGGCGGAGTTCTGGTGGTTTGTAGCGGCGGCCCCATTGTGGCTTTGGCCGCCGGTTTTTAGCAGTAAAGACCGGCGGCCAGAGGCCGCCGCTACAATCTAAATAAACCGTCTCGTTTGTCTCATTCGTCTCCAAAGGATCAGAGCCGGGGGGTAGAATAAAAAGTCAGGGGCAAGAGTCAAGGGACAAGGGATAAGGGAAAAAGCAAGGGTTCCGGACTCGCCACTCGACCCTCGTCCCTTGACTCTCGACCCTCGTCTCACGACGAAAGGGCCACCCAGTGCCCCGGCCGAGGTATCAAAAACAGGGGAATGGGAGGCAGAAATGGGGGCCAAAGAGAGCTGAAACCAAAAAGG
>JBOGJY010000033.1:0-11466 GCA_050745325.1 Terriglobia bacterium | reverse complement strand
CCGTTTTCCTCACCTGCCGCTAAAGCGCAGGCTGAACCCGCTGAAGTCCACGCCTGATCCCCGCTTTTTATTAGCAACTTTGGTAAATACAAAGTGTCTCACTCGTCTCTGACGGTGTGCGCGGTAGGATCAAGTGAAAGAAGAGAACAAACAAGAATAGTTGACACCGCCGCCCCCTTCATAGATGAGCTATTGGTTGGCCATTCGCAGACATCAAAAAGGGGTGTCTGCGCTACCTGCGACTGCTAGAATAGTGACGTGAGCACCCCTTCCTCTTCACTCGCGTGGGCGCATCCCATCGTCCAGGAGTGGTTCTCGCAACGTTTCGGCAGTCCCACCGAGCCGCAGGAACAGGGCTGGCCGCATATCGTTGCGCGAACCGACACACTAATCTCCGCGCCCACCGGCTCAGGAAAAACCCTCGCTGCTTTCCTTGCCTCGATTGACCACCTCGTGTGCAAGGCGCTCCATGGTGAACTCGAAAACCACACAGAAGTCCTCTACGTTTCGCCGCTGAAGGCGCTGGGCAACGACATCCACAAAAACCTTGAGGTTCCCTTGCGTGGGATCATAGAGACGGCGCTCGGCCGAGGTGTGCTGCTCCCAGAAATCCGCGCCGCAGTGCGAACGGGAGACACGCCGGCCTCTGAGCGCCAAGCCATGCTGAGGCGGCCGCCGCACATTTTAGTGACCACACCGGAATCGCTCTACATTCTACTGACGGCGGAGAAGAGCCGGGCGATCTTAAAGGAAGTTGAGACGGTGATTGTCGATGAAATTCACGCGGTCGCGGACGACAAGCGGGGCGCGCATCTGGCGTTATCGCTCGAGCGGCTGGACGCGCTGGCGGTTTCGGCGCATCCCGGCCGGCGTCCGCCGGTGCGCATCGGCTTGTCGGCCACGCAAAAGCCCATCGAGTTGGTAGCGAGCTTTTTAGCCGGCTCCGCCCGCGCCGCGCCGCGCGTGATCAATATCGGCCACCAGCGCCAGATGGACCTGGGTGTAGAGACTCCGCCGGGCGAGCTAGGAGCCATCGCCTCAAACGAGATGTGGGAAGACGTTTACAACCGGCTTGCCGCGCTCGCGCTCGAACATCGCTCGACGCTGGTTTTTGTGAATACGCGGCGGCTGGCGGAACGCCTCACTCATCACCTGGCGGAGCGGCTGGGTGAAGACTTGGTGGCGGCGCACCACGGCAGCCTTTCGCGCAAGATCAGGCTGGCGGCGGAGAAGAAGCTGAAATCCGGGGAGGCTCGCGCGCTCGTGGCCACCGCTTCGCTCGAGCTCGGTATCGATATCGGCGCGGTGGACTTGGTCTGCCAGATCGGATCGCCGCGATCGATAGGCGTTGCGCTGCAGCGAATCGGGCGCGCCGGGCATTGGCGTGGTGCGGTTCCGAAGGGCCGCATTTTCGCCACGACCCGCGATGAGCTGGTCGAGTGCGCCGCTCTCGTGCGCGCGATTCGCCGCGGCTGCCTGGATGAGCTTCAAATCCCCGAAGCGCCGCTGGACATTCTGGCGCAGCAAATCGTCGCCATGTGCGCCTGCGAGGAATGGAAAGAGGAAGAACTGTTCCGCGTCGTCCGCCGGGCGCACCCCTACCGCAAGCTTTCGCGCCGCGAATTCGACGAAATCATCGCCATGCTCGCAGACGGCATCGCCGCTCACCGCGGCCGCTACGGCGCGTATCTTTATCGAGACCGCGTCAACGGGCTCCTTCGCGGTCGGCGCGGCAGCCGCCTAGCCGCTATCACGGGCGGCGGAGCGATTCCGGATACGGCGCTTTACTCCGTGGTGGCTATGCCGGAAGGAACGGTAGTTGGCACGGTGGACGAAGACTTCGCGGTGGAAAGTATGCGCGGCGAAGTGATGCTGCTCGGCAACACCTCGTGGCGCATCCAGCGCGTTGAATCGCGCGCGAGCCGTCTGCTGGTGGAGGATGCCCACGGCGCCTCGCCCAACATACCCTTCTGGCGTGGCGAAGCGCCCGCGCGCACGGCGGAGCTCTCCGCTCAAGTCTCGGAGATCAGAGAAATTGTAAGCTCGATGGTTGTGGAGGGCCAAGTCGCGCAAACTGCCGCAGGCCTTGCGATCCTTGATTCCCAGGCACAGACAGCCAGCTCTGATTCAGCGCCGGTACCAAATGCTGACGGGCGCGAAGCCGCCATCCGGCTGCTCACGCAAGAATGCGGCCTCGATACCGCCGCTGCTGCACAGATGACGGATTACATTGTTGCCGGACGGATTGTGCTGGGCGCAGTTCCAACACAAAACACGATCATCGCGGAGCGGTTCTTCGACGAAGGTGGAGGGATGCAGCTTGTCATTCACGCGCCGTTCGGCGGGCGCATCAATAAGGCCTGGGGACTATCGCTGCGGAAGCGGTTCTGCCGCTCGTTTAATTTTGAGCTTCAGGCGGCAGCGACGGAGAACGGCCTGAATATTTCTTTGGGTGAGCAGCACAGTTTCCCTCTCGCGGATGTTTTCCGTTTTCTCGACGCAAGCTCGGTGGCCGCGGTCCTCGAGCAGGCGGTGCTCGACTCGCCCATTTTCAATAATCGCTGGCGGTGGGATGCAAGCCGGTCGCTGGCGCTGCTTCGGTTCAGGAACGGTCATAAAGTGCCGCCCTACATTCAGCGTATGCGCGCCGACGATCTGTTGGCGGCTGTTTTCCCCGAGGCCGCCGCCTGCCAGGAAAATATCGTGGGTGATATCCACATCCCGGATCATCCGCTGGTGAGGGAGGTCATGAAGGACGCGCTGACCGAAGCAATGGATATCGAAGGCCTGAAGCGCGTCCTCACAGGCATCGCCAGCGGCGCGATTCAGTGCCGCGCCGTCGATACGCCCGCGCCCTCCGTTTTTTCGCACGAGATTTTGAACGCCAACCCTTACGCCTTTCTTGACGATGCGCCTTTGGAGGAACGCCGCGCGCGCGCCGTTGAAATGCGGCGGTCACTGCCTGAAGCCGTGCTCGAGGAAATCGGACAGCTTGATCCCGCCGCCATTGCTCAAGTGCGAGAGGAAGCATGGCCGGACGTCCGCGACGCTGACGAAGCGGCCGATGCTCTTCAGACGCTCGTGGCGCTACCCGGTCACCTTGTGATGCCGGGCGGGATTTCAGCGCAATGGGGTGATCATCTCCGTGCTCTCTCCCAGGGCCGCCGGGCGGCGATGGCCGTGAAAGACGGCGCGGCGTGGTGGGTTTCCGCTGAGAAAGCGAAGGCGTTTGCCGCCATTTTTCCGAGCGCGCGCTTTGAAAGCGATCTTGCGCAAGTGGAGAGCGCGGAGCTTTCACGCGAAGACGCCATTTGGGAAATGGTACGCGGTTGGATGGCTCACGCCGGCCCCTTGACCGCAGCCAGCCTCGCACGGAATCTTGGCTTGCCCGTGAGCGATCTCGATCAGGCGCTTCTGCGCCTCGAAGCCAGCGGAGCGATCTTGCGCGGCCAGTTCACGCAGGCGGAGACACTGGAATGGTGCGAGCGGCGGCTGCTCGCGCGAATTCACCGCCTGACCCTCGGCAGCCTGCGCGCCCAGGTTGCGCCGGTCACGCCGCAGCAGTTGATGCGCTGGCTGCTCGAATGGCAGCACGTCGAGCCTGGCGCGCAGGCGCAAGGCGAGCGCGGCGCGCTCGAAATCATCCGCCAGTTGCAGGGCTTTGAAATTCCCGCGAGCTCCTGGGAGCCAGAGATTCTCGCCCGGCGGGTAGCGCGCTACGACCCCGAAATCCTGGATCGTCTGTGCCTCACCGGCGCCGTCGGATGGGGAAGAATGTCGCCCCCTTCCGCGATGATCGATTTGAACGGTGATGGCAGGAACCGAGCCGTCCGCCGCGTTGTGCCTTCGAGCGTCGCTCCCATCGCTTTCTTTCTTCGCGGCGAGACGGATTGGATGGCGCCCCGCTGGGCAGACCCTGAAAGCGCGGCGGCCAGCCTGAGCCACGCCGGGCGCCAGGTGTTTGAATTCCTGCGCCAACGTGGAGCGTCCTTCTTTGCGGACGTGGTGCGCGGAACAGGAAGGCTCAAGTCGGAAATCGAAACCGCGCTTTGGGAACTCGTGGGAGCGGGTCTCGTCACCGCCGATGGCTTTGATAATCTGCGCGCGCTGATTGATCCCAAGCGGCGCGCGGGCCAGGGCCGTGGAAAGACGGCGCGGCCTCGTCACAGCGCGGGCCGCTGGTCGCTGCTCTACGCTGCCGCTTCTCCAGAAAAGATACCTCCAGCCGAAGCGATTTGCGCCATTCTGCTCGAACGCTATGGCGTTGTCTTCCGCGACCTGCTGGCGCGCGAGAGTTTTGACTTCAAGTGGCGCGATCTGCTCTTGGCGTTCCGGCGCATGGAGGATCGCGGCGAAGTGCGCGGCGGGCGATTTGTGGATGGATTCCTCGGCGAGCAATTCGCGCTGCCCGTTGCCGTCGAGTCGCTGCGCGCGATGCGAAGCGCTGGGCTGCCTGGCAAAACCGTCAGCCTGGCGGCGGCCGATCCGCTGAATCTGGTGGGGATCGTTATTCCCGGTGAGCGCGTGCCCGTCCTCTCAAAACGCCGCATTATTTTGCGCGACGGCGCTCTGGTTGTCGATGAACCGGCACACGAAGCGGGCAAGCCTTACACCCATCCGGCAGACGCTACGGCTCTGTCTCAATTGAACTTCGGCGCGTCGGGGTAATCTATTGCAAAAAATTAATTGACAAGCAAACAGCCTCGCGCAAAGGCGCAAAGCTGCAAAGGTCCGCAAAGAAACTCAAGAAGTTCCGCTCTGCGCTTCTTTGCGCCTTGGCGTCTTTGCGCGAGGTTGTTAATTGTTCCCAACTTTTTACCCTGCTATTGTGCGCCTCCGGCTTTAAGCACTCCAAGGCTTCGCATCCATTGCTCCGCGCGCTCCGGCCAGGTTGTGACCGTCTCTGGGGTCCGGCGGAGGCCGTAACCGTGATGCCCAGTGGCGTAAATATGCATCTCAGCAGGCACTCCGGTATTTTTTAAAGCCAGATAGTAATAAATGCTGTTCTCCACATGGACGGGGTCATCCTCGGTCTGGGTGAGAAACGTGGGCGGAGTCTTCGAGGTGACATTGAGCTCCGAAGCCAGCTTGTAGTTCTGTTTCGCATCCACTAAATACGCCGGATAGATCAGTATGGCGAAGTCAGGCCGGCAACTGACCTCATCTGCGGGTCCGAGCGGCGGGTAAGTTCGCTTATCAAAATTGTTACTCAATACCGCTGCAAGATTGCCTCCGGCGGAAAAGCCGATTACGCCGATGCGGCTCGGATCGATGCGCCACTCTCTCGCGTGGTAGCGCGCGAGGCCGACCGCCCGCTGCGCGTCCTGCAGTGGATGCGCATAATTTGGAATGCCTGAAGGAGAAGGCACACGGTACTTCAGCAACACTCCTGTAACACCGATGGAATTGAGCCAGTGGCAGATCTCCGTTCCCTCAAGGTCCATCGCAAGAATGCGGTAGCCGCCTCCAGGAAATACGACCACCGCTGCGCCGGTATCCTTCTCCCTTGACGGCTTGTAGACGGTGAGGGTTGGACGGCTGACATCGGTAAGATGGATGAGTTTCCTGCCGCCCACCAGCGGGTCAGTGGGTTTGGTAATATCTCTTTCCGGCCCAAGGGCGCCCTTTCCACCCGGCGCGCCGTGGGGCCAGATGGCCATCGTGAGGGGCTTCACAGACCCGTTCGACTGGGCGGACAGAGCGGCCTGGGCAGTAAGTGCGGTGAAAGATAAGGCGGCAGCAAGAATAATCAGAAGATACGCGTATTTCCGCATCGGGCAAGACCTCCGCAATTAGGGTGAGAGCATCACTTTAGCTAGCGGGCCATTCTATGCCTTTGGATTGTGTCCGGTCAATGCCATCTGTCATCTTGTGGGCCACAATCGCGGGTTAACCAATCACGATAACTTCGCACCTTGATTACTGCGGCGGCTGAGGCTAATTTGTTAGCGTCGACAAAACGGCCAGCAAGAGTCAAATCCAATTCGAGGCGTCTAAAATGCGCTCCATAATTCTGTTATTGCTTGCGTTGGTGACCATCACAGGGACCGCAACTGCCGCGCCCCAAGAAGCAGACCTGAGCCAGCCCGGTTCGCGCATGGCTTTGCGGCAAGGCTGGGAGATTCAATCTTCGGCGAAAGCGGGTGAAACCGGCGCCGTCATCTCAACCGCTGGCTACCAGCCTTCGGGATGGTATCCAACCAGCGTTCCCACGACGGTCTTGGCCGCGCTAGTTGCCGCCAAAGTTTATCCCGATCCCAATTATGGAATGAATCTTCGGTCCATTCCGGGAACCTCCTATCCGATCGGCGGAAATTTTTCCTTTGACGCCATGCCCAAGGATAGTCCTTTCCGTCCCGGCTGGTGGTATCGCACGCAGTTCACGATCCCGGCGGGCGCTCAAGGCAAGGAGCTGTGGCTGCGCTTCAACGGAATCAACAACAGCGCCAACATCTGGCTGAACGGCCATCAGGTGGCGGACACAAACCGCGTGACCGGGATGTACCGCGCCTACGAGCTCAACGTGACGGCGGACGCCTTGCCCGGCCAAGTCAACACGCTGGCGGTTGAGGTGTTCACGCCCACTCCGAACGATCTTTCCATCACTTTTGTCGATTGGAACCCGCTGCCGCCAGACAAAGACATGGGGATTTTTCGCAGCATCTATCTTACTTCGAGCGGCCCCGTGACCCTGCGAAATCCGCAGGTGATCACGAAGCTTGACTTGCCCTCCCTCGATGTGGCGCGTCTGACGGTTGCCGCAGACGTACAAAATGCCACGGATCATCCGGTTGAAGGATCGCTCAAAGGCGCCATCGGCGGCGTTGCGTTTTCAAAAACTCTCACCCTTGCGCCGCACGAGCGGCGGCGCGTCACCTTCACGCCCGCCGCCTATCCGCAGCTTAATTTCTCGCATCCGCGGCTCTGGTGGCCGTGGCAATACGGCGCGCAGAACTTGTATCCAATGCGCCTGGAGTTCGATGCGGAAGGGCAGGTGTCAGACATTGCGAACGTGAGTTTCGGAGTGCGCGAGATCACCTCTGAGCTTGACGGCGAAAATCATCGCGTTTTCAGCGTGAACGGAAAGCGGATTTTGATCCGGGGCGCCGGATGGTCGCCGGACATGATGCTGCGCCCCTTGCCTGAAAAAGTGGAAGCCGAAATCCGCTACGTGCGCGACATGCATCTGAACGCCATCCGTCTCGAAGGCAAGCTGATGAACGCCCACTTTTATAACCTCTGCGACCACTACGGAATTCTTGTGATTGCCGGCTGGTGCTGCTGCTCGCGCTGGGAAAGGTGGAAGAATTGGACGCCGCAGAATTACCAAGTGGCGGCCGAATCGCTTCGCTCGCAGGTCCGGCTGCTGCGCAATCATCCTTGTGTGCTGGCTTTCCTTTATGGCAGTGACAACGCGCCGCCCGCCCAAGCCGAAGCCGTCTATCTCAAAGTTTTCAAGGAAGAGAACTGGCCTGATCCAGTGGTTGCGAGCGCGGCCTCGCGCAAGACGGTGGGCGCGGGCTGGACCGGCGTGAAGATGACCGGCCCTTATCAATACGTGGCGCCTTCCTATTGGTACGAGGATCACGAGCGCGGCGGAGCGTTCGGATTCAACACCGAAACCAGTCCCGGCCCCGCGATTCCAGTGCTTGCGAGCCTCAGAGAGTTTTTGCCCTCTGATCATCTGTGGCCGGTTGACAATGTCTGGAACTATCACGCGGGCGGAGGCGCATTCAAGAATCTGGGCGTCTACACGATGGCTTTGAACCAAAGATATGGCAAGGCCAAAAACCTCGGCGACTACGTGGAAAAAGCCCAGGTGATGGATTACGAAGGTGAGCGTGCCATGTATGAGGCTTTTGGCCGCAATAAATACACCTCCACCGGCGTTATCCAGTGGATGCTCAATAACGCGTGGCCGTCGACGATCTGGCATCTCTTCGATTACTATCTGCGTCCGGGCGGCGGCTACTTCGGCGCCAAAAAAGCCTGCGAGCCGCTGCACATTCAATATTCCTACGATGACCACTCGATTGTAGTGGTGAATTCGTCGCTCGAAACTTACCCAAGCGTGACGGCGAGCGCCGCGGTTTACGGCCTCGATCTGAAGCAAGAATTCTCCAGGGAACTGAGGCTCGATATTCCCGCCGACAGCTCGAACGTTGCGTTTGCGATACCTTCCATTCCAGAGCTTACCAAGACCTACTTTGTCCGTCTCACACTGAAGAATGCTGAGGGCGAAATCGTCAGCCGTAACTTCTACTGGCTCTCAACCCAGCCCGATGTTTCCAACTGGAGCGTCTCAACGTGGTATTACACGCCACTGTCGGGATACGCGCATCTCGCTGGTCTCGAAAAGCTGCCTAAAGTGGCGCTGCGCGCATCCTTGCGGACTCAGGATGCGGGCGATTCGGCCAGAGAGATAGTGACGGTTGAAAACCCCGCTTCGCATCTCGCATTTTTCGTTCATCTTACCCTCCTCAAAGGAAAAGAAGACGTTCATCCGGTTTTTTGGCAGGACAACGATTTTGAGTTAATGCCCGGCGAAAAACGGGAAATCACCGCGGCCTATAGCCAATCGGAGTTAGGTGGCGCCGAACCCGCGATCAGAGTCACGGGATGGAACGTGAGGCCCCGGACGGTCAATTACTGAGGATTACCCATTATAGTGACGCTGTTTTCTGGCGCCGCGCTCTCTGAGCGCCGAATCACTTGGAAAATAAAGACCGGCGGCGGGACGCCGCCGCTACAGGTATCGTTTAACGATACTCAACCCCTCCGGGGTTGCCGGAGGGGGATGACCAGGGCGTTCACGTTCCGTAGGCTTTGCGCCCACGGCTATTCATCTTCCACCGCTTCGCGGTGACGGCTCGCGTCTCACAGTTGGGTCTGTAGGGGCGTTGCTTGCTGCGCCCCAACGGGGAGAAGCTGGGGCAGTTGTAGCGCGAACCTGCGCCGTTCAGGTCCGCAGTTTGCCGGGCTGTTCCATGTCAAAAGCCGCAGACCTCACAAACGGAGGTCTGCGCTACAGTCTAATGAAAATAGAGTGTCTCATTTGTCTTATTCGTCGCCAAAGGATCAAAACTGCGACGTAGAATAGAGCGGCATGAACCCATGCGGAGACCCGAGACAAATGACAAGAAGCAAGCAGCCGCCCCTGCAGATGGATCAAAAACAAGTGGAACGGGAGGAATAAATGGGGGCAAAAGAGGGTTAAAAAAATAAAAAAGGATTGTTTTACTTTTTTGTAAGTTATTGAAGCTAAAGGAAAATTGGAAGAGCGAGCCGGACCAAACCGGACTTTTGGCGCAGCCCATTCCCGGCAAGCCATTGAATATGAATGAGATAAATCGATTTTCGCACGAACCGGACGCATTTGCGACAAAAGAAAGGCGAGTGTGACTTCAGTCGGGGCTTTTGTCCGCTTTGAGTGCAAGAACTGTCGTTTTCTCCGCTTTGGGTCCGGCTCGTGACCCAAGCCGAAAACGGAAACATGGCCCTTTCCCGGTTCGGTACAAACGGGTTCTGGGGAGTTTTGGCGTTTTTGGCGTATACGGTCACGGCTTTTACTAGGGTTAGGACGAGGAGAGGTGAATCTTTCGAATGGCTGAACCTATGACATCCGGGGGGACGCTGCGAGAATCGGCTGGCGCGCCCAGACTGAGGCGCGTCCTTTCGCTGTGGGACCTCGTCTTCTACGGAATTGTTTTAATCCAACCCATCGCCGGCGTGCCTCTATTCGGAGTAGCCCAGAAGCTTTCGGACGGCCATTTCGTTACCACCATCGCCATCGCCATGTTTGCGATGATCATCACCGCGTTCAGCTACGGTCGAATGGCGGCGCTCTATCCCTCGGCCGGGTCGGCCTACACTTACGTCGGCAAAGGTCTCAACCCCTATCTCGGATTTCTGGTGGGCTGGGCGATGATTCTGGATTACATCCTGCAGCCGCTCATCAACGCCATCTGGGTCGCTGTGGCCATTCATGCGCGATACATCCCACAAATGCCCTACGCAGTGGCGGCGCTCCTGGTAGTGGCGTTTATGACTTTGCTGAACCTGCGTGGTGTCCACACGTCTGCTTTGGCCAATAAGATTCTCCTGGCCGCGATGTGCGTTGTGATCGCCGCCTTTATTTACCTCGCCGTCCACTACCTTTACCATACGCAGGGCATGGCCGGTCTTTTTTCGGTGAAGCCGTTCTATGATCCAAAGACTTTCAATTCGAAAAAGATCTGGCACGCCACCTCGTTTGCGGCCCTCACCTATATTGGCTTTGACGGCGTCACAACGCTTTCCGAGGAAGTGAAAAACCCCAAGCGCAACGTGCTGCTTGCCACGGTGCTGGTGTGTCTTTTTACGGGAATCCTGAGCGGTGTTGAGATTTACCTGGGGCAGCGAGTGTGGCCCAATTGGCATACATTTGGAAACCTCGAAACCGCTTTTATGGACGTCTGCCGGCGCGTGGGCGGCGCGCCACTCTTTCAGGCGATGGGCGTCATTCTGATCCTCGCGGCGCTCGGCAGCGGGCTTACGGGGGGCCTGGGCGCGGCCCGCCTGCTCTACGGCATGGGGCGCGATGGCGTCTTGCCAAGGAGATTCTTCGGGCGCCTCAGCCCCGGCAGCGGCACACCGGCGTATAATATCCTGCTAATCGGCGCGATTGCCTACGGCGGCGCGATTGGGCTGAATTACATTGGCAACGCCTACGAGCACGCCGGAGAGCTGCTGAACTTCGGCGCGTTTCTCGCTTTCATGGGTGTGAACCTTGCTACGTTCTGGCAGTTCGGTATTGTGTTGCGCGGCGAGCGGAAAAGGAAAATCCTGGGCGATGTTGTTCTGCCGCTCTTCGGCTTTGCGTTCTGCGCCTTGATCTGGTGGAACCTCAGCCCGCTCGCCAAAATTGCGGGCGGCATTTGGTTTGCGGTGGGCATCGTTTATATCGCCTCGGCCACACGGGGGTTCCGTCTTCAGCCCAAGATGATTGACTTTAAAGAGTCGTAGCCCATTGCTGAAAACATTGACGGAGCAGCAAAGCTTGAAAAGACCCCTCACTCCCAGCCCCTCTCCCTTGTGAGGAGAGGGTGGCCCGCTCTTCGGCTCCGCTCAGGGTAAACTCCGCGGGACGGGCGACGGGGGTGTGACGTGGAAAAATCAAAAGCCTCTCGCAAAGACGCCAAGGCGCAAAGAAAGCGCAACGTGGAAACCTTTCTTTGCGGACCTTTGTAGCTTTGCGCCTTTGCGCGATGCTTTTGAGTATTTCTTCGCAGCTTCCGGGCGAAAGGATTAAAATCCGGCTTTTCGGCGCCCTGCTCCAAGGAGACAACACGTTCATGCTTGATCTCGCTTTTGTACGCGACAATTTAGGCCTGGTAAGACAAAAGCTCGCCGACCGCGGCGGTCCCGATCTGCTGAGCGACTTTGAATCGCTGGACCGCGAGCGGCGGAAACTGCTGGTCGAAGCCG
>JBOGJY010000032.1:0-11080 GCA_050745325.1 Terriglobia bacterium | reverse complement strand
GTCCCAATACCATGCCATTGGTGAGTCTAATTTGCAATGAATAATACGTTAGTGCATTTATGAAATGCACGACTAAGTGAACAGTATTGGCGCTCACCGGCGGGACTTCGCAGGCCGCGCCTACGCTGAAAGAAGGCTCCGCAACACAAACCAGGCGTTGGCCGGCCGCTCCGCCAATCGCCGCATATACCAAGGAAACCAGTATTTTCCGTAAGCAATCAGGACCATGGACCGCCAGCCCTCACGCGCCAGGCGAAGCTGTTCGGCTCGCTGTATCCCGTACAGCATGTGAAATTCGAGGCAATCTTTGGGGAGCCCTTGCGCGCTTGTATATTGGATCAACCGCTGGATGAGCCGCAGGTCGTGGGTGGCAATTGCCGCGCGCACTCGCGCTGCTCGCGCTTCGGGGCTGAGGAGGCGCGTGGCCAAAGCAAAAAAGTTCTCATCGACGTCATGCTTGTGCGGGAAGGCGCGGTCCGCCGGCTCCTTGTAAGCTCCTTTCACCAGACGGATTGCAGGGCCTAGCGGCAATAGAGATTCAAGGTCCGCCGCCGTCCGGTAGAGGTAGGCCTGCAGGCAGACGCCGGTGTTCGGATAAGACAGCCGCGACCGCCGGTACAGTTCGAGCGTGGCATCCACATATCGTGTGGATTCCATGTCGATCCAAACTGCGCTTCCGACCGCGGCCCCGGCAATTCGCGCCAGATTCCGGTAACAAAGCTCCTGGTCAAAATCCAAACCGAGTTGGGTCAGCTTCACCGAAAGCTCAGCGGTGAGCTTGCGTTCCCGTGTGCGGACCAGCACATCGAGGTAGTGCGCGGTTACGGCTTCGGCCTCTTCAGGACTGGTGACGTTCTCACCCAGGCAGGTGAGGACAGCCCCAAGCGATGCGTTCCGCAGCGTACCCGCAGCCTCAAGCGCCTCGTTTACCGTTTCACCCGGCATGAAGCGGGAGACGGCGCGCCGCACAAAGGAATACCGCGTGGCGCGCTCTTGCAGCCACTTGCTTTGCGAGCCTGCCAAAAATACACTGCGCATGACGCCCAAGGGATGCCTCGATACTCTTAACTTACCTGAAGATGACTGCGAAGCTTCCTCCCGCTTTGTAGCGCAGGATTCGTGCTTTAACCCTGCGGCTTTTCAGCCGTCCCAACAAAAAGCCGCAGCGTTACAAAACGAACACTGCGCTACAAAAACAACTGTAGCGGCGGCGTCCCCGCCGCCGAATCATTTGAAAAATAAAGACCGGCGGCCAGAGGCCGCCGCTACAGCCGCGCCCCTACGTAGCGGCAAGCGGCAGATCGCGTCCAAAAATCTGGGACGTCATTTGGAAAAGCATTTCCGCTTACCGGCCCGGAGGAATACGTTCTGAAATTATCTTGGCCTGGGTGAAGAGCAGCAGATAGTCCTTACCACCCGCCTTGGAATCGGTGCCCGACATATTGAAACCCCCGAATGGATGGACGCCCACCATCGCTCCGGTACACTTGCGGTTGAAGTAGAGATTGCCCACGTGAAACTCCCTGGCGGCGCGGTCGAGCTTATCGGGATCGCGGGTGTAGACGGCGCCCGTCAATCCATACTCCGTGTTGTTCGCGATCGCGAGCGCCCCGGTGAAGTCGGGCGCCTCAATCACCGCGAGAACAGGGCCAAAGATTTCCTCCTGCGCGATACGGGCGCGCGGGGAAACCCCGGCGATAATCGTAGGCTCGATAAAATGGCCTTGCCGCGAACTCCCCTTACCACCTGTAATCAAGCGCCCTTCCTGCTTTCCGGTCTCGATGTAGGCAAGGATCGTCTTCTTTGCCCTCTCATTGATAATGGGGCCCATTTCGCTTCCGGGGTCCGCCGGGTCGCCCATCCGGATGGCCTTCACGCGCTCGGCCAGGCGGCCGAGGAACCGTTCATACACGGGTTGGGTCACAATGGCGCGCGAACAGGCGGAGCACTTTTGCCCCTGATAGCCAAAAGCGGAAACCGCCACTCCCTCGACTGCGGCGTCGAGATCGGAGTCTTCGTCCACGATGATTGAGTTCTTCCCGCCCATCTCTGCAATCACGCGCTTGATCCAGATCTGGCCTGGAGTGGTTTTAGCGGCGAGCTCGTTGATGTGCAGTCCCACTTCCTTCGATCCTGTAAACGCCGCAAACCGAGTCTGAGGATGCGACACCAACGCGTCCCCCACGCCCGAGCCCGGACCTGGCAAAAAATTCACCACGCCGGGCGGCGCCCCAGCCTCTTCCAACGCTTCGAAGAACTTGTACGCCACCACAGGCGTGTCGCTCGACGGTTTGAGGACCGCCGTGTTTCCCGCGACCAGCGAAGCCGCCGCCATGCCCGCGAGAAGCGCCAATGGAAAGTTCCACGGAGGGATGACCACACCCGCGCCCAGCGGCAAATATTCGAGATAATTCTTCTCTCCTGAAATCGGGTGAAGCGTTTGAGCGCCCCCAAGACGGAGCATTTCACGGGCGTAGAACTCGCAAAAGTCAATGGCTTCAGCCACTTCCGCGTCAGCCTCCACCCAAGGTTTTCCGGCTTCATAGACCATTAAGGCTTCAAATTCATACTTTCGGCTGCGAAGAATTGCGGCCGTTTTTAGCAATACTTCAACCCGGCGGGTGACGGGAGTTTTAGCCCAGGCCTCGAATGCGCTGCAGGCGGCCATAATCGCGCGATGGGCAAGCTCCGCGTTAGCTTTGGAAACGATTCCGATCACTTGATCGGGTTGCGACGGATTCAGCGAGGTAAAGGTCTCCTTTGTCTTGATCCTTTCCCCATCGATCACCAGCGGGACTTCGCGGCCGCATTGCGCTTCCGTCTGCCGGAGCGCCTCCTGCATGGCCTGAAACTGAGAACTGCCGGCGCGAAAGTCACTTAGCGGCTCATTTTGAAACTCTTTTAATTGCATCGATACCCTTCTTCTGAGTCTGGATTCAGTTGTGCAGCAGTCGTGAAGCTGACATCAAAGACGATTACGAATCCTTAATTGTATCCGTTCGTGGCTTTGAGCGTCAATCACACTCGTATGTCACGGTCAACAAACACATTATTCCTCTACGAAAATGTATACGTAAAATGTCTTGACATTAGTATTTTATGATTATACGTTATACCTTCTTGTTGGGAATTATGAGATCAGAGAAGACAATAAAGCCCCCGGTGTATGAGAAAGCTTGGGTTCTTCTGATTCCGGCGTTAAGTCTGGGGGAGATTAGGCAGCGTCGCTGACGCATTACTTCAAACAGGGAGGCTTCGTCCCATGAGCTTTTGTCAAAGGGTAGCTGGCAAGCATCTTTTTTACGGCGCTCTTGTCCTGATTTTTCTAGTCTGGAGCCCTGGACCCTGTTCCGCCCAGTTCAGCAGCAACGTTCAGGGTGTGGTCCAAGACCAGACGAGCGCGCCGATTCCTAAAGCTACGGTGCAAATGCTGAACACTGGTACGCAGGTGACGGAGACCACCACCACGGATAGCGCGGGTAATTACCACTTTGTCAGCGTGGCGCCCGGCGCTTATAGCGTCTCGGCGGAGAAATCCGGCTTTTCGAAAGCCACTGTCACCATTACCCTGCAAACGGGCCAGACCCTCAACCTGCCGCTTCAGCTTTCGGTTGCGTCGATATCTCAGAAGGTGCAAGTCACCACGAGGGCGCCGGTCCTGAATACAGCGGAAACCCGCAACCAATTGACCATCCAGACACAGGCTCTCGCAACGCTTCCACTCGCCGGCCGCAGCATGATCTCGCTGGTGACGCTGGCGCCGGGCGCGGTGGGCTTGGGCATAACCGGCGGCAGTCCGGGATCCGGCGTAGATAATTTCTCGACCGAAACCCAGGTGGATGTGAGCGCGAACGGCCAAGGTGGGGTGGGAAATATGTACGTTGTGGACGGGTTGGACGTAACCAGCTCGATCCGGCCAGGCGTGCTGAATCTAACCCCTGATCCGGACTCGGTTCAGGAAGCAAGCATTGAGACCAACACCTTCAACGTCGACTACGGCCGCGCCAGCTCCATCGAAATGCTGATGACCACGAAATCCGGCACGGACCAATTTCACGGCAGCGCCAGCGACTACTTTACCAACCAGAAGTTCTTTGCCGGCACCGAATTCGTTCACAACTATTCCCCGTTCCATAGCAACAACATGTCGGCGACCATCGGTGGCCCGATTATCCCGCACCACCAGCTCTTTTTCTTCTTCTCCATCGAGCCGTTGCGCTCTTCTGCCTCAACGGGAAACAGTACGACCACTTTCGAGGATCCAGCGTTTACAGCCTGGGCCCAGCAGAATTACCCCAATACGCTGGGTACCAAGTTATTGTCCACCTACAAGCCCAGCGCCGCCACGGTCACGGGCGTTTCCCAAACTGCGCAACAAATTTTTCCGGGCACGTGCGGAACGCCCGCTACGAATAATCTTCCCTGCACTCTGCCGATGGTCGATAACGGCGTCTTCAATAGCTCGAATTTCCGCAACGGCACGCAGTGGAACCTGCGCATTGACAAATACTTCAAGAACGACCGCATTTACGGAAACTTCTACCGGACCACGCTGAACTATGGTGGAGGGGCGCTTCGTCCGCAATTCATAACGACCAACAACACCTATCAGCGCGCCCTGCAAATCAATGAAACCCACACATTTTCCGCTTCAACGCTGAACGAAGCCGTTTTCGGCGTCAACCGCATCGAGGGCCTCCAGCCGAACACCGGCCTGTTTAGCGTTCCGCTGGTGAATGTGACAGGCGTGGGGACGGGTTTTGGCTCTGGTTTTGCCCACGGAGATTTCATCCAGCACAACTACCACTGGCGGGACGTCCTCACCAATATCCGCGGCGCCCATACGCTGAGGTTTGGCTATGAAGGCTGGTTTGGCGATGACGTTGAGGAGTTTCAGGGGCCTCATGCTCAGCCGACTTTCCAGTTTAACAACCTACTCAATCTCGTTCAGGATCAACCCTATAACGAGACGGGAGTATCGTATAACCCACTCACCGGCCAGTTTGTTCCGTGGGATTGGAATGCCGCGAGCAAAACGTGGGGACTGTTCGCGGAAGATACGTGGAAGGTCGGGAAGTCTTTAACGTTAAATTACGGCGTTCGCTACGATGATTATGGCAATCCTTACTCGCGCGACCCCAACACGGTTTTCGGAAATTTCTTTTACGGGCCGGGCCAGACGACGAACCAGCAAATTGCGAACGGCATTGTAGTGCCTTCAAAGAACGCCCTCAGCCATTCTGTGAATACGATTTTTAGTCCTCGCGGCGGGTTTGCGTGGAATATCAAAGGGAATAACGCCTGGGTGCTGCGAGGCGGCCTTGGCATTTTTCACAACTGGCCGACGCAGGCCAATGTTCAAGAGGAGTTCCGAGGCAACCCGCCCGGGCCGATTTACCCAACGTTCTTTAACGGAACCGCAACCCCACCGTTGTTCGTCCTAGGCACTAGCAACACTTATCCGTTCGGATATACTTACCCGACCTTTCCTGCCGGCCAGGTCGACGCGCATGGCGGCATTGCGGGCCTCAATGCGGGGATCGGCGCCATCAATCCAAACTTGTTGTCTCCCGTCGCCTATATCTTTACGGCGACTCTTGAGCGCAGGCTCAGTAACAACGTGGTGGCCAGCGTGGGTTACTCGGGCTCCCACGCGGACGATCTCCTTTCCGGCGGCAGCCAGGTGACCGCCGTGAGCTATGGTGTGGATATCAATCAATTCCCGGGAGATTTAATCGTCAACAGCAGCAGCGTCCCTACGCGCCTTAATCACAGCTTCGGCAAGATCTTTTACACCGACAACAGCCGCATCTCCAACTATGACGGCTTGATCGTTGCTCTTAGGGGCAGGTTTGGACGAAAGTTTATCGATGCCTCCTATACACGATCATCCTCCAAAGACGATGCGGGAGTGTATCCTACGCCCGACAATCCGCACCAATATTACGGCCCGTCCGTCTGGGATGCGCCGAACCGTTTCTCTTTAGCGGGAACTTATGAGATTCCGGGGCTCAATCAAGGGCATGGTCTGGCCGGCCACATCACGGGTGGCTGGATGCTCAGTGGGACTTCTATCTACCAGACCGGCTACCCCTTTACCGTAGCGAACTATGCGCCTTTCCTCCCGCTTAAGGACAGCAGCGGCAAGATTATCGGCTTCGCTCCCGGCAGCGGCGACTATCTTGCCAACGGCGACAATTTTTCTTACCCGAACGTGGGCAGCTCCGCCGAGGATATGTCCCGGAGCGCGTTTCTGAACGGGACAATTTTCTCCTCCGGAGAATTCACAACCCCGGCTCTGGCTACGAATGGCAGCGAAAAACCTGGTCTGTTCCGCGAACCAGGCTTTGCCGAGACCGATCTCGCCCTGATTAAAAACACGGCGATCGGGGAGAGAGTGAACTTGGAGTTGAGGTTTGAGTTCTACAATATTTTCAACACTCCCAACCTCAACAGCGTTGATGTCCGCCTCACAGACGCGGCCTTCGGAAGAGCGACTGGGCAGAGCCTCCCACGATGGATCCAGTTCGGAGCCAAGCTGACGTTCTGATTTCGAGGCCGCAGAGCGGCAGGAATAGCTGCTGTAAGCCGCTGGCGAGGATCGCGGTCACACATGAGAGATTGGCCGCTGAATCCCGCTCAATCGAAGGCGTAATGCGGAAATAATTAAAGGCTTTGCACAGTCCTCCCCCAATACGTGCTAACGGCGGGCCTCCGGTCGCATTCTCAGGCCGGAGACCCGCCCCTTTTTTGGGTGGTATCCTAACCTCAAATGGACCCGCCCAGCTCGTCGGGATGCGGTCGCGAATCGGAGGAAGAGGCCGACGAAAGGAGGATTAGCCCTTGAGACTCACGCATATCGACCTTCAGGTATCAGACGTTGGCGCAGCTCGCGAGTTCTTCGAAACGTTCTTCGGACTGCATTGCACATATCAACGACAGAAACAGATCGCCTTCTTTACAGACGAAACTGGGTTCGAGTTCGCAGTAAGTAACTTGTTTAATTCGCCTCCGCCTGTGTATCCACCGGATTTCCACATCGGATTTGTCCTGGAACATACCAGTGAGGTTCGTGACACTTACGATCGCCTCAAGAGAGGCGGCGTCGCCATGAAGCTTGACCTGGGAGTACATGGGCCGATGCTGGCGTTTCAGTGTGTAGGGCCAGATTCTATCCCGGTTGAGGTCCGGGCGCCGAAGGACAGTTAGCCCATAGCAAGCGCCAGGCCGGCCCTAGAGACTACGCCGATCCTGACAACCCGGATCCTGTACTATTTAGGACCCGGAGGCCGCCGCTACAGCCTCACGGTCCGGTGTAAAACGTTTAAACCTTCTCGAGGAGACTTCCATGCGCCCTTCCAATCAGGTGAATCGAAGAGAATTTATGGGCCTTGCCGCGCTCTCAGCGGGCGCTCTGGCGCTCCCAGCGGCGCTCGAAGGGGCAATGCCGCAGAATCCGGTGATTGACACCGTTGTTCAAAACGGGACTCCGGTCAATCACGAAAAAGAGCCGTGGAAAGTGTTGCCTTTCCCCAACAATCAGGTCCGCTTAACGGATGGAATTTTCAAGGAGCAGATGCAAGCCAATCTCGGCTACCTCCGAATGCTGCCCAATGACCGCCTGGCGCACACGTTTCGCCTCACCGCAGGATTACCCTCCACGGCTGCGCCACTGGGAGGATGGGAAAAGCCCGATTGCGAACTGCGCGGCCATTTCACCGGCGGCCATTATCTTTCCGCCGCAGCTTTAATGGTTGCGAGCACCGGCGACGAAGACTTGAAGGCAAAAGCGGGCGATCTGGTGGCAACCCTGGCGCAATGCCAGCAGGCGCATGGCAATGGCTACCTCAGCGCCTTCCCCGAAGAGTTTTTTGACCGTCTGCGGGAGGGAAAGCAGGTGTGGGCGCCGTTCTATACCCTTCACAAAATCATGGCCGGCCATCTGGATATGTATACGCATTGCGGCAATGAGCAGGCGCTCGATACGGCGCAGAAGATGGCGGGCTGGGTGGGCCGTTGGGTGGGGCCGCTCAGCGAGGAACACATGCAGCGTGTGATGGAAGTGGAACAAGGCGGAATGCTCGAAGTGCTCTGCAACCTCTATGCGGTGACCGGCAACCGCAGGTATCTTGGGATCGCCAGCCGCTTTGACCACCACGCCGTCTTCGATCCGCTGGCAAATTACCAGGACGAACTAACGGGCCTTCATGCGAATACCAACATCCCGAAAATTATCGGCGCAGCCCGGCAATATGAAGTAACCGGCGCGGACCGCTATCATGATATCGCCAGCTTCTTCTGGAATGAGGTTACGAGCCGGCGAATCTATTGCAGCGGCGGTACCAGCTACCGGGAGCACTGGCTGGCGCCCGCCGGGCAGCTCGCAACCGAAGTAGGGCAGGATATGGAGGAGTGCTGCTGCGGCTACAACATGCTGAAGCTGACCCGGCACATCTATGGCTGGACGGCGGACCCGCGCGCGATGGATTATTACGAGCGCACGCTCTTCAACAGCCGCTTGGGCACGCAGGACCCGCACGGGCTGAAGAGCTATTTTCTTCCGCTCGGGCGCGGATGGTGGAAATACTACAACTCGCCGTATGACTCCTTCTGGTGCTGCACCGGAACGGGCGCCGAAGAGTTTTCCAAATTCAATAACACGATTTACTTCCACGACGATCACAGCCTCTACGTCAACCTGTTTATTGCCTCCGAATTGAGCTGGCCGGAAAAAGGCTTGCGCCTGCGCCAGGAAACGAGTTTTCCCGAGCAGGAGGGAACGTCGCTGGTGGTGCGCGCGCAGCAGCCCGTGCGGCTGGCGCTGAACATCCGCGTCCCTTATTGGGCTACAAAAGGCG
This sequence comes from Terriglobia bacterium, assembly GCA_050745325.1. Lineage (GTDB taxonomy): Bacteria > Acidobacteriota > Terriglobia > UBA7540 > UBA7540 > RH2-MAG17b. Next base: position 2,222 of record JBOGJY010000032.1, on the reverse strand, counting down.
GCGCGCTGAAGCTTAACGGCGAATCGCTGCCCACTTTCTCGAACCCCTCAAGCTACCTTACGATTGACCGCGTCTGGAAGAATGGCGACCGCGTTGAAGTCAACATGCCGATGAGCCTGCATGAAGAATCTCTGGCGGGTGATGAGACGCAGCGGGCGATGATGTATGGGCCGCTGGCGCTTGCGGGCGAGCTCGGCAGCGAGGGTCTCAATGACGCCAATACGCACCCTGGCTATAACACCAGCCCGAGGGGCACTCCCGTTCCCGCGCCCGAGATTACGGCCAGTAAGCCGGGCGGCTGGGTCGAGCCCGCAGGACCCTTGCAATTCCGCACGGCGGGCCAAAGCCAAACAACTCCCTTGAAGCCTTTATACCAGATCGCGGGCGAGCGATACGTGGTCTATTGGAAAGTTAATTCCGCGCCCGCGTAGTTAACTGAGCAGTTCGGTGGTGAAGTGCGGCAGCTTGCTGCCGCGCTCCAAACATCCGCGCCGCCGTTATGCCTCTTTACGACGCCGGTAATATTATTGCGTTCGGAAATTGCGATGACTTATTTGGCACGCATTCTTTCATTGTAGCGCCGGGCTTTACGCCCGGCATGCCGCCCTAAAGGGCGGCGCTACGAGTAAGCGTATTTGAAAAACGCAACACTATGCGAAAATTCTCTCCTCCGCCAATATGTCTGTCGAAATGACTCGCCGCAAAGCGGTGGCGCTTCTGGGCGCGACCAGCGCCGGTATCGCGCTCGGAGCGATCCCCACCGCAGCGCAAACTGGCAATGAACCAGCCCGCCGAAGCGCGCTGTCAGTAATGGGCCGCCCGGCTGAGATGTGGCTCACGCCGGTGAGCCCGTACACGCTTCGCATCAGCCTGCTTGCGGTCCTCCCCAATGGCCCCCCACAGGGTAAAGTTCAGCTATTGCCAGAGAGCATCGTACTTGCTTCGGCCACATGGCCCGCCCCCGCCGCAAAACTGCGTTCGATAGCGCGCACGGAGGTGGTTCGCTGGGGAAGCAACTCATTATCGGTTCTGCCGGACTCCCAAAAACGGCTGCGGCTGGTGGCGCGGACGGAGAGAAAAATTATCCAGCAAGTTGCGCTCGACTGCGAAAGCGGGGCCGTGCGGTTTTCCACCGGCGATCTGCCGGTTTTTGGATTGGGCGAGGGCGGCTCGCAATTTGACCGCCGCGGCGCCGAATATTCCATGAAACACGGCGAGGGTGTGCCCAACATGAGGACGGATGGCGCGCGCCTGCCCATTCCCTGGCTCATCGGAACTGAAGGCTGGGCTTTGTTTTTCCACCTGCCTTTGGGGACTTTCGACCTCACGGGCAAAGACGGAGTGTTTCAGCCTCGCCCCGGCGCCGATCTTCCGCTGGATTTTTTCCTGATCGTGGCGGACGAGCCAGCGCAAATCCTGGCCGAATATGCGCGCTTGACCGGCTTCCCGCATATGCCGCCGGCCTGGGCGCTGGGCTACCAGCAATCTCACCGGACGCTGGCCAGCCGCGAAGAAGTGATGGGCGAGGCCGCAACTTTCCGCCAGAAGCAGCTTCCCTGTGATGCGCTGATATACCTGGGCACCGGTTTCTGTCCCTCCGGTTGGAACAAGGGCCACGGCTCGTACGATTTCAATCCGGCCGTCTTCCCCGATCCCGCCCCTATGATCGACGAGATGCACCGGGAGCATTTCAAGATTGTCCTCCACGAAGATAAGCCGCCGAAGCAACTGCACGGAAGGGCTGGCGATAGCGGCCCGGCGGCTGAAGATCCGGAAGACGCCGCATATTATTGGAAGGAACACCTCAAAGTTTTTAATCTGGGCGTGGACGGTTGGTGGGCCGACGAGGGTGACTGGCTGGATGACGTCTCCTGCCTCGTGCGGAACCGGATGTATTGGGAAGGCTCACAGCTAGCGCGCCCGAACGTCCGGCCCTATACCCTCAACCGCAATGGGTACGCGGGAATCCAGCGTTATGGATGGCTCTGGTCGGGCGACATTACGTCTACTTGGGAGACGCTTCGCAACCAGGTTGCCGTCGGGATTAACACCGGCCTGAGCGGAATGCCGTATTGGGGGACGGATACGGGCGGTTTCAGTACCACGCCGGAGCTGACGGGCGAGTTGTACGTGCGCTGGTTTCAATTCAGCGCATTTTGCCCGCTCTTCCGGTCGCACGGAAGGACGTGGAAGCTGCGGCTCCCGTGGGGCTGGGATACCGG
>JBOGJY010000031.1:0-3207 GCA_050745325.1 Terriglobia bacterium | reverse complement strand
GCCTCTGGCCGCCGGTCTTGACTCTCTAAAAACCGGCGGCCAGAGGCCGCCGCTACAGCGCCTTTTCCGGAGTTTTCACCCAGCCCTGACGGAGGCTCTGAACCCGACCCCTGGAAACAAGGGGACTTCATCAACGAACTTCGGTGACATAACACTGAGCTTATTTGTCCTGGTGGAGCGCCGGTTGCAGCATCAACTGCCCCACACTTTCGGCGCTGAGGAGGCCCACCAGCCGGCCGTCATGCTGGACCGGCAAGGCGCGGCGCCCGCACGCCTGAAGCATCGCCAGAGCGTGCTCCAGCATGTCGTTTGAATCCGCCATCTGGAAATCGCGGCGCATGGCGTCACGCACCCGCGCCTCGGGGCCACGCTGGGCAAGGACCCGCGAGAGATCCTCCCGCGCCAGCATGCCGAGCACGCGATCCCCGAACACAACCGGGAAATCCTTCTGCCATCCGTCGCCGCCGCCTTCCTCGGCTTGCTGAAGGGTGTCATCCGGGCCGACGGTGCGGAAGCCGGTCATCATCACCTGTCCAACGGGAATACCCTGAAGAGACGATCGAGTTAGCTGAGACCGCTGCGACATGGCGATTGCGGCTTCTGACCCCGCTCCCATCCAGACAAAAACCGCGATGAAGACCAGCCAGAAATCGGAGGTCACGAGGCCCCAAATCCCAAAAACTACGGCCATGCCCTGGCCAATGCGCGCCGCATACTGCGTGGCGCGGCCATATTCAATCCGCGTCGCCAGCAATGCCCGCAACACGCGGCCGCCATCCATCGGAAAAGCGGGCAGCAGGTTGAATCCCACCAGCCATACGTTGACCACCATCAGCTTCTCTACAAAACCGCCGCCCACCCAGCGCAAATCACTCCAGCTCGGGCGCACGCCCCCGGCGAAAAGGATCGCGAATAAAGCCGCGGCAATCGCCACATTCACCAGGGGGCCCGCGATCGCCACCCATAGCTCTTCGCTGGGCTTCTCCGGCATTCTTTCGAGCCGCGCGACGCCGCCAATAGGCAGCAGCACAATGTCGCGCGTCCTTACGCCGTATTTGCGCGCCGCCAGCGCGTGACCGAGCTCGTGGAAAACGATACAGGCAAAGATGATGAGAACAAATAAAATCCCCGCGAGAGAAGCCGCCAGGTCGCGCCCGTCCGAATAATTAACGAAGAGAACAAAAAGAATAAGCAGCAGGAAGGTGGCGTGCATGTAGACATTGATTCCTGCCAGCCTGCCGATTTTCCATGACCACTTCATCAGAACCCCTCGCCGGACGGTGAACGCCAGCGCATCGAAAAACTGCCGCTCCGGCGCTCAACGGTTACCCGATTGTCCTACTATCCAGTTTGAACCCGTCTGGGCTTTGCCGCAACAAGGCGGCGGCCGGTAACAGAGCCTCGGCATCTTTTTCTAATCAACTTCTAATCAACATGCCCCGGCATTTCCCGGTCCCGCGGGGAAAGCGCCTGCCGCCGGCGGAGCGCGGCTAGGGGTTCACCTGTCCGGCCATTTTCTAATCTTCTGATTGCCCCTCACGCGGCTCGCCCCGCTCGCCACCCTCTCCCCTTCGGGGCGAGGGAGCAAATTAATTAAACAACGACCCTCTCCCTGCAAGCGGGGAGAGGGCACCCGAGGTACGAGGGAGGGTGAGGGGCTTTGGGCTGTATGGCGGGACTGAAGTCCCGCCCTCCTACCCAGCCGCCCAATTATTAGAAACGTTGATTCTAAAGACTCGCTAGGCTTCGTTCCGTGAATTTTTGTGTTCTTCGCCGTGTGGCGCTGCGGCTTTTTCCAATATCGGAAATCTGAAATCCAAAATTGGAAAAGCAGCGCCCCACCTCAGCCTATCACAGGGCAATGAGAATTTTGAGACAAACGAGATAAATGGGACGGTTTTTAGCGCCGCTCACCTTTCCTGCTACGCAATCCAGATTAGCGTGACGCCGGGGGATGCAACGCCAAAGTCTCTTTTTCGATCACTTGGGCGGGTGCGGCTAAAGCGGTGAGACTATCGATATCGAAGTCTTTGTAGAGGTCCAGGCAGAAAAGGTCCGGCGCTTCCTGGTAACTTACCGGGGCATCGAGAAGATAGCTGAGGCTGCTCATGCCGTGATGAATCTCAATCTGCGAGAAAAGCCGCGGCTCCAACGCGGAAGCGGCCAGGGAAACCATCTGGCTGCGGATGCCGTCGCTCTCGAGGCGAATACGGATAGGACTATATTTTTGCCGCGCCCAGCGGACGATGGCGATAAGCTGGGCCGCCTCCATTCCGAGCGGCCGCTCACCAGTCGCGGCCAGCATCTCCGTTATCAGCTCGGAGTCCCGCTCCGGCGCCGCGTCGCTGGTGAAGAGCAGGTCGAGCACCAGCGCCTGATCTCCGCGTTCCAGGCGGTTGGCAACCTCCGGCAGCTTATCCCAAGCCTCGGCTCCTGCGGCCTTCATCCCGCCGTCATTCAATACCACCGTCATTTCGCTCCCGGCCGGAGTTGGAACGTCTTTCATCCAAACGCCCGCCGCGCCAAGGCCGTTATCCATCTCAAAGCGATAGGAAAGTGACTCCACCTGGTTGTGGAACGTATTAAACTCCGGCCACGCTTGTTCAACTCGCGCCGGATGGTAGCGAACCACCTGCCGTAGCGTATTCCGTTCGCTGGCGCTCCAGGCGGTTTTTTCAGAGGCGCCTGTAGGAATAGGTTGCCGCCCAATGCTGGCGGCCATTTTTCTTGCCAAGCTAAGGATGGTCAGATTGTTCTCAGGAACGCCCACCTTGAGTTCGTCAAACGTTTTGAGGTCTTCCCCTACTGGAATCTCTTGCTCAGGCGCGGTAAACCCGAAGTGCTGGGCAAAGAATCGATAGGTTTGCTCGCGGTTATCCAGCCCTTCGTTGTGAGCCGAGATGTTGGTATTGGCGTGGAATTCGAAGTCGCCCTCTTTGCCGTTTTTGTCATATAGGCGGAAAAAAGGCTTGATGGCGTCATAGACAAGCGGCTTTACCAGCGGCGCGCGGAAACAACAGTTATCCTCGGAGTTGTTGATGATCAGCGTGGGCCGGGGGGCGCGCAAGGCCACGAGCGTGGGGTAGTCCTGCCCCACCAGAAAATCGCTGCCGTTCTGCTCGAAGTCACCTGGCTCGCCGGGCAAGCGTGCTACCCTTCCCGAGAGTGGCGCGAAACCCGCAATCGGGATGGCTATGCTCACTCGGG
>JBOGJY010000030.1:0-5792 GCA_050745325.1 Terriglobia bacterium | reverse complement strand
CAGATGCGCTACCGCATCGCCGTGCTCGACGCCGGAGACGGGCAGAGCATCGCCGAGGTGCGGGTCCTGCGCTCGGCGCTCGACTCGACCTACGGTGCGCTCTACTACCCCTGGATCACCATCCTCGATCCGGTGACGCAGCAGGAGATCAACGTGCCGCCGAGCGGCGCGGTGTGCGGCATCTACGCCCGCAACGACATCGACCGCGGGGTCTACAAGGCGCCGGCGAACGAGGTCGTCGAGACGGCGATCAACCTGGAAACGATTCTCAACAAGAGCCAGCAGGACATTCTCAATCCGCTCGGCGTCAACTGCTTCCGCTCGTTCGAGGGGCGCGGTTTCCGGCTCTGGGGCGCGCGCACCATCAGCTCGGATCCGGAGTGGAAGTACGTCAACCTGCGCCGTTACTTCGCCTATCTCGAGCACTCGATCGACAAGGGCACGCAGTGGGCGGTGTTCGAGCCCAACGGCGAGCCGCTGTGGGCGCAAATCCGCCTGAACGTCGGCTCGTTCATGCAGACGCTGTTCAAGCAGGGCGCTTTCCAGGGCTCGTCGCCACAGCAGGCGTACTTCGTGAAGTGCGACAGTGAGACCACGACTTCGACAGACCAGGACAATGGCATCGTCAACATCCTGGTGGGTTTTGCGCCCTTGAAGCCCGCTGAGTTCGTAATCATCCAGATCCAGCACATGGCTGGACAGGCCGGAGCGTAAGGAGATCAACATGGCTCAATTCAGCGCCGCCCGCAGTGTAATCAACGTGTAGCTGTAGCGCCGGCATCTTGCCGGCAATGGGAAACGATAAAGCGGGGTAGCGCAGAGTTTCGTATTCCAGAAACTCTGCGGCTTTTCGGCTCAATCACAGCACAAGCCGCGGAGTTACAAAACAATTCCGCACTACCTTCCCTCCCGCGATGTACGCCCCACACGACGGCGGCGGGACCCCGCCGTTACAGAGCTAAGGCACTTTGAGCGAAGCAACACGCTGAAGATTCTCTATGGTCGCTTCAAAGTCTTTTTTCTGCAGAGATTGATCGAGATTGATGCGCGCTTCCCGGTGCGCCATGGTTTCCGCTGAGGATGGAATGCCCTGTATGGCCGAAAGAAGCGCTTCTCTTCCCCCGGTGTTGTATGTATTAAGAATCTGCTGGTATGCCGTTTTCAGCGCGAGCCGGTCTTCCCTAAGGCGATGATAAACCACGCCGTTCGCCGGATCGTGAAGCAAACGGCCCCGATTCTGCCGCCAGTCGAAATTCAAACTATGAACCAGCTCGTGGGACAGTCACTCACAATGGACCGGGTGATCACGGAGTTGGCAGCTTTCTTTGGCGCGCTTGCCGTTCTGTTGGCGTGCATTGGAATTTACGGGATTATGGCCTACTCCGTCTCAGGAAGGACGGGCGAGATCGGGATTCGCATGGCTCTCGGCGCTCAGCGCCGCCACATTCTCTGGCTGGTTCTGCGGGAGTCGTTGCTCCTGGTTCTCATCGGTGTTTGCATTGGACTGCCCTGCGTGCTGGGCGCCGCGAGATTGATTCGGAGCCTGCTTTTCGGAGTAACGCCCGCCGATCCGCTGACTCTGGTTGGTGCAACCATCCTTCTGTTCGCCGTGGCGACCTTCGCCGGTTATATCCCCACGCGGCGAGCGACGAAGGTGGACCCGATGGTGGCCCTGCGGCACGAGTAAAAGAGCAGTGACGAGTGACAAGTGATGAGTGACAGGCAAGCGGCAGGGTAGCCACGACGAGCGATTTTCCCGCCGTGGGCCTGTCCGATTTTGAATCGTACGCCATTTGCTGGTGCTAATGGATATGGCTGATTGCTTTTTCCCGGTGGCGCGAACCTTGGCTTTTGAGGTCCGTGGTCCGTTGGAGACCAAAAAGCCGCAGATCCAAACGCCGGGCCTGCGCTACATCCTGCGGTAAGTCCAATCTGCAGATTCCACAGATTGCGCGAAGACGGCTACCGGACGACCACAATCCGCGTCTCGTAGGGCTTCAGCGCCAACTCAATCTTCAGCGATCCCTTTCCTCTGGCTGACCAGGTTGACACTAGTTTGCGCACGGCGCCGGTCTGCGGGTCCCACACTTCGGTCCTCTCCCGTTGGCTTATCAATGTCGCCGCATGTTGCAACGGGCGGCTGCTCTCATTGAAGAAGAGGTAGACGGAAGCGTCCTTGATTTGGCGGCGCATGATGCGGAGAGCCGTATCCGGTGTATCCAGCGTAAGGTCACGCTGCGGGACTGCCTGATCGACGGCCTGCAGGATGGCGGCAGGAACGACCTGCGGAGACGGCGGCGCAGCCGGTGGGAACGCGGGTGGCGTCGGCGTTGGAGACAGTTGCGCCGAGACTTCGACCGAGGCCCAGGAAAAGTCGGCGGGCGTGGCCGGTCGTGCGTCGCGGATAGTCCTGTCGGCGATGAGGCTGGGGGTGTGGCCAAGGAAGAGAACGCGGCCGCCCGTGCGCGCAAAGGCGTGAAGCCGGTTCAGCGCAGCTTGCGATAGTAGGTCCTCGCCTGGGAGAATGACGGTGCGATATCGGTTTCCGCTGAGCGTCTGGAGCGCGCCTTTGCGGGCGATGAGGTCCTTCGCCAGCGCATCCTCATCAACAATATCAAAGTCGATCTGATGCTCGGAGAGCAGCCGCTCGGTGGAGACAAAGTCCTGGTTCGCGGCGGCGTCGCCCAGCCAGAAAGAGCTGGTCGGCAGGTACAGGGCAACCGATGCCGCCGGCTTTCCCATCGACATCAGATAGCTCATCCGCTGGACGTAATGCATCAACTCGGGAAAACCGGGCTGGCCCATGAACGACGGCGCTGGCCGCGGACCGGCGCTGGTCGAAGGGAAGAACATGGCTTCCACCAGGTTGACGCCGCGCACAAACTGCTCATTAAGGATGTACCGCGCATCGGCTACATCCGGACGAGGGCGATACGCCGCGAAGCTCTCGGTAAACGCCCTTGGCTTGCCGTAGACGTGCGCAGCCGAAGACGCGAGGCGCGGATAATCCGAGACGGTGTCGGTCCAGATCTGGTGCCAGATGGCGTCGATGCCGGGCGCCTGCACATACCGCATATCGCGGAAGAACCCGCCCTCGGAGCGGGCCAACAGCATTTCCATTTCTTCATGGTTCAGGTGCACCTGGTATTCCAGATGGTTCGCCGCGCACCATTCGCCCTGCACTTGAAAGAAACCGGCGCTGAACATCTGGGAAAACACATCCCAGTAGTCGGCTTTCACGCGCTTCTGCTCATCCGTCATCTTCGGAGCAAAAAAGCTCGCCACGTAAGGCCGCACATCGTATCCCTTGATTTGCTCGAAGCGGCGAAAGAACGCAGGCGTCCACGGGATGCCACGAATCGAATAGTCCGGCTCATCCCCGCGAAAGCCCATGATAGTTTTGCCGAATTCATCACCTACGTAATGCTTGTACCGTTCGTGCGTCCACGCCAGATACTGCCTGGTCGCGGCGGGATTTAGATAGTCCTCAAGCGACTGAGTCGTATCCTTGGCCCGCGTCGGATTCGCTTCGGACCGGGTGGGCGAGGTCCTGAACTGGTGTGCTATGACCATCACGGTCCATTGGCCTTGCCCCTGCGGGGCGGTCCAGTGAATTGCGCCGTTCGTCACCGGTACTGTCTGCTGCGCGCCGTCGCGGTTCACCGCGAGCACAGCCACTGTATCCGAAGGCAACGCCCGCGCCACCGTATCGCCACCAGCCGCAGGAATCTTCTGCGCCAGCGTCAGGGCCTGCATCCGCAGATCGGGCTTCAGCTCCGTGAACTTGCCGCCCGCAAACCCGCTCGGATAACCAGCATCGTCCACGATCCACGCCTTCATGCCGCGCGCCTTCGCCGCCTCCACAAACTGGCGGAAGAGCTTGAAGTAACCGTCGGACAGATAGGGGTAGGGCATATTCCTTCCCGCCTGTACGGTCACGGCCTGGTAGCCCAGCGCCTTCATCGTATCCAGGTCGCGGTCCATTACCGTTTTATCCATCGCCCCGTTGAGGCTGTAGTAAGGCTCCGGTCCATAGGCTGCCGGGGGATTCTTCCACCGCTTTGCTACTTCGGACGCGGTGGGCATCTGGAGTTTCTGCCAGGGCTGCTGGGCATGAACAAGGCAGGGAACAGCGATGAGGGCAGCGATAAGAAGAGCATGGCGAAGGAGGTTGGACATAGTTTTCCGTGTCGTCTTTTGACCTTGCGGCAGTTTCAATCCGCGGATCACGCAGAGATTCCAGCGCGGCCAGAAGCAAGTAGCGCGGGCCTGATTTGTAGGGCCCGCGGTGCGTTGGAAACTATTTGAGGATTACATATTATAGTGACAACTTTCTCTGTAGCGGCGCTCTCTGAGCGCCGAAAAACCGGCGGTCGCAGACCGCCGCTACAGCATTTGGTGTCACTATAATATGTAAAGCTCATTAAAAAGCCGCAGACCCCAAACGCCGGGTCTGCGCTACATCCTGCGGCAGTTTCAATTGAATTAAAAAAGGCCATGCAGGGTAAAAATTCTGCATGGCCTTTTTTAGCTGAGGTCGAGTTATACGGAGCGCCTTAAGTCAGCGGCAATCATTTGTTGTAGCGGCGCTCTCTGAGCGCCGGAATGACGGCGGCCAGAGGCCGCCGCTACAAAATCGGACGTCGCTGACTTATGGCGTCACGTATAAAACCTTAGACGCTGACCTTGTCCGGCTCGGGTTGGGGCGCCGCCACAGGCTTGGCGTTGCCAATCGTCACCAACTCCGCCGCAGGTTTCTTGAGCACCAATTCTTCGTAAAGCTCCTTCACCTGTTTGGCCTCGTAGGCGGCTTTGCGCCGGGCGCGCTCTTCGTCCGCGGCGGTCATCGGAACATCATGCTCATGCTCCCGCATGCGCGCCGCATCCTCGGAATTAACCCGGAGGGAATGTTCGTAGTTCTCCAGGCCCACGGATTTGCCGCGAGCGTAAATCTCATGCTTGCCGTGCGTCTTATACCACTCGGCCACCGTGGCGTTCTTATGCATGTTCTCAATGATTTTCCGCCAGCCGATGCCCGTATTGTAGGCGCAGAAGGAGATTTCGCCTTGCTGCGTCGCGTACGGGATGATGCACATCTCGGTGCGGCGGAAGTCATAGTTAAAGAGGTCCTGGAACCACATGCCGGCGATAAAGAGGAAGTTCCAGGGATCGGCGCGCCGCTTCTGTGTTTCCTCAAAGGTACGATTCAGGCTTGAATCGCCATAGATCTTCTTGGTCTTTTCCTCGCCCCGCAGAGCGAACGACTTGTCGAACTTCTTAAGAATGTCGGCCAGCGCGAGGCTCTTGGGAGCCTTGGACGGGGTGTAATTCTTGAGCAGCGCCAGGCCCATCATCACGTTGGACATTGTGCGGCCGCGGCCCGCGTCCGTGATCATCTGCATGTCATGGATGAGGCCGGGAACGTTCAGGAACTCCGGCACCGGCGCCCATTCGCCATTTTCTTTGTTGATCATGAGGGCCGTGCCGATGCCGCAGTTCGGATGGCAGCCGCAGCTCACCATGCCCCATTGGGATTCGGGGCCGTGCACCACGTCCGCGAAATCCGCGAACGAGCTGAAGAGCGAGAGCGGGAACCAGTCGCGCGTCGGCTCGGTGATGCCGAGTTGCTTCTTCACGTCGTACGCCATATGCGAGAGCGTGTAACGCTGCCGCAGGCGGCGCTCGGCGGTGATGTCCTCGTCGCGGCCCGTGAAAGAGACGGGCTGGAACGAGACGAATGAGATTTTCTTGGGGTTCTCGCGGGCAAACTTAATGATGGGGCCTACCTGATC
>JBOGJY010000029.1:0-5459 GCA_050745325.1 Terriglobia bacterium | reverse complement strand
AAGATAATCCACCATCGGCACGAGCGGCGCGCCTTGTCCCCCGGCGGCAAGGTCGGCGGCGCGGAAATCCGCCACTACGACGGCGCGTGTTCGCTCGGCAATCACAGCGGGTTCGCCGATTTGAAGCGTGCTTGCCGGATGGAGCTTTGAGTTGCGCCGGCCTTGCGGCCCTTGATGAAAAATGGTTTGGCCGTGCGAGCCAACGACGGAAAGGCGTTCGGGTCTGATATGACCGCGGCGGCAGACGGCAAGGGCCGCATCCGCGAAAAGCTCCCCAAGTAGATAGTTAAGGCGGCTGATTTCACCTGCGCTGGTGAGCTGGCCGCTTGCCACAGCGAGCAGCGCCGTTCGTACCGCAGCGGGGTAGGGAAATGCGCCGTATGCTTCAAGCTGGACCTGTGGGCGTTCTGCGTGGCCTCGAATTTCGACCAACGCAGCGTCGATTCCATCCATCGACGTGCCCGAGATCAACCCCACCGCGAACCGGCCCGTCTTCATGATTGGAGCTGCCTTTTAAGCTCGGCCAGCAGGTTGAGCGCCTCGAGAGGCTTCATCTGATCGAGATTGGCTTCTTCGATAGCGCGAACCACCTCCGCATTCAGAGGCGTAAAGATGGTAAGCTGCACCGGGCCGGGCTTCGCCTCGACGGCGGCAGTGGCTTCGATCCGTTCGCTGAGACTGTGTTCGCTGCGCTCGTGGCGGTCAAGAATCTCCCGCGCCCGCTCGATGACGCCAGGCGGCAAGCCGGCTAGCCGCGCTACCTCGACGCCATAGCTTTTATCCGCGCTGCCGGGCTCCACTTTACGCAAAAACAGAATGTTGGAGCCGGATTCCTTCACCGAAACGTGGTAATTCTTCACGCCGGGAAGCAGGTCTGCAAGCTCGGTCAGCTCGTGATAGTGGGTGGCGAAAAGGGTCTTTGCCCGCGTGTGCGTTTGCAGGTGCTCGACCACGGCCCAGGCGATGGCGAGGCCGTCAAAGGTGGCCGTTCCGCGCCCGACTTCATCCAGCAGCACCAGACTTTGAGGCGTGGCCGTATTCAGAATGCCCGCCGCTTCCGTCATCTCCACCATAAAAGTCGAGCGGCCCTGGGCAAGGTTATCCGACGCGCCGATGCGGGTGAAAATGCGGTCGAGCACGGGAATTTTGGCTTGAGCGGCGGGCACGAAGCTTCCCGCTTGCGCCATCAGGGCGATCAGGGCCGTCTGGCGCAAGTAGGTGGACTTGCCGCCCATATTGGGCCCGGTGATGATCAGGATGCGGTCGGTCGAGTTATTCAGGTAAAGATCGTTGGGAATGAACGGGCCGCTCTGGTTCTGAGTAGCAATATGCTCGATGACCGGATGGCGGCCTTCGAGGATGACGAAATCGCCCTCGCCTGAGATTTCAGGGCGATGGTAATTACGCTCCGCCGCAAGCCACGCGAAACAGGCCAGCACGTCGATTTCAGCCAGGCGGGCGGCCGTCTCCCGGATGCGTTTCGCTTCAGCCCCGGCGCGGCGGCGGATATCGATGAAGAGTTCTCGCTCCAGCGCCTGCCGCTTCTCCTCGGCATCGAGAATCTTAACTTCCAGTTCCTTGAGCTCCGGCGTGGTAAAGCGCTCGGCGTTTACCAGGGTCTGCTTGCGCTCGTATTCGGCGGGGGCGAGGTGACGATTGGCTTTGGAGATTTCAATGTAATAGCCGAAGACGTTATTGAAACGCACTTTCAGGCTGCCGATGCCGGTGCGCTCGCGCTCGCGCGTCTCAATTTGCGCGATAAGGCGCTTGCTGTTCTGGCTCAGATCGCGCAGCTCATCAAGCTCTTTGCTGAAGCCCTGGCGAATCAAATTCCCGTCGGTCAGCAGCACGGGCGGCTCGGGATGAATTGAATCCTCTAAAAGACTGCCCAGGTCTTGAAGATCGTCCATTTCCTCCCGCAACGATTGCAGTAGGATCGTCTCGAAAGGCTGAAGGCCGTGGCGCACTTCGGGAATCTGGCGAAGCGAGAGCTTCATGGCCAGCAGATCGCGCGCGTTGGCGGTTTCGAGTGTGATCTTGCTGAGAAGGCGCTCGAGATCTTGAATCTTGCCAAGCGTGCGGCGCAGCTCCTCGCGGCCGATAGTGTTTCGGGTAAGATCCGCGACAGCGTCCCAGCGGTCTTCGATTTCCTTCTTACAGATGAAAGGGCGCAGAATTCGCTGCTTCAGCAGGCGGGCGCCGAAAGTGGTCATGCAGTGGTCGAGCGTCGAAATCAGAGTGGAATCCCTCGAAGCGCCGAACGCAGGCTCAACAATCTCAAGATTACGCAGGGTCGGCGCGTCGAGAATTAAGAATTCCTGCTGCTGGTAATAGCGGATGCCGTCGAGATGAAGCAGCGACCCGCGTTGGGTCTCACGCACGTAATGGAGGATCGCGCCCGCGGCGGAAACGGCGAGCCGGCGATCCTCAAGTCCGTACCCTGCCAGCGTCGCGACGCGAAAATGGTCGCGCAGCAGGCGGCCGCCATACTCGTGGTTAAACACCCAGCCTTCGACCGGGGTTCGCGTGACGGGCGCGCCCGATTCCCACCCCGTAGCGTGGGGAGTCGCAGCGAACTGCGAGGGCAGGTCCGGCGGCACACGATTGTTTGCGCCCGCGTCAGAATCTTCGGGCTGCGCCGTCAAAATCTCGCTGGGGCTCATGCGTTCAATCTCCTCGCGCAGGCGATCGCGGGCGTCAGGCCCCAGGAATTCCGTGGCGCGGAAGTCTCCGGTGGAAAGGTCGGCAAATGCCACGCCGGCCCCGCCTTTCCGCTCGACGGCGGCAGCCAAATAGTTGTTGGCGCGCGGCTCAAGCGCCTCCGGGTTAATCGAGGTGCCAGGCGAAACAACGCGCGTCACTTCGCGCTTCACCAGTTTCTTCGCCAGGCGCGGGTCTTCCATCTGATCGCAGATGGCCACCCGGAAGCCTTTGCGCACGAGCCGGGCAATGTAGCCCTCAGCGGCGTGATAGGGCACGCCGCACATTGGGATCGGCTCGCCCTTCTCCTTGTTCCGGGACGTGAGCGTGATCTGAAGCTCTTTTGCGGCCACAATCGCATCGTCAAAAAACATTTCGTAGAAATCACCCAGCCGGAAAAAGAGAAGCGCCTGCGGATAACGCGACTTGATCGAGTTGTACTGGCTCATTAACGGCGTGGAGAAGTCATTCATAGCGAAGGTCGAGAAACATTATGCTGTGCGGCGCCTTGGTTTGTAAACAACACGCATAGGGGCGATTCGCTTTCTCTTTTCCGCCGCGGCCAGAAGTCACAGGCCCCTTTCATCTGGCAGGCGCCACGTGCTTTTCTTCAGCGTGGGTGCGATAATTCCGGCAGGGGGAGAACGTGAGTGGCATCGATGCAAAACCATCCAGCGCAGCCCGCAGGGGACAATCTAGACCAGGAATCCGCAGAGGCCGGGGCGTGGAAAGAACATTGCCTTGCGGCGAAGCGCGCCTTTGAGCAAGGCCAGTACAGCGAAGCCGCCGCGCGCTATGAGGCGGCGCTGCGGGAACTTGAAGCCTTTGGCTTTAGCGACCCGCGTTTTGCCAGCACGCTGAACAGTCTCGCCGGAGTCTACGGCGCCGAGCGCAGGTACGAAGAGGCGGAATCACTTTTCCAGAACGTTCTGGCGTTGAGAAAATCGGCGTTCGGGCCGCAAAGTATGCAAGTGGCCCAGACGCTCAACGATCTGGCCGCGATCTACGCCGCACAACAGCAGTTGAACGCCGCTGAGAAGACGTACCGCGAGGCGCTCGCCATCGCAGAGGCTGTCCGCGGCCCGGAGGACGTCTCGCTCTGCGCGGGCCTTAACAATCTGGCGCTTCTCTATAAGAAGCAGCATCGGACGGACGAAGCGTTAACCCTTTTCCAGCGCGCGTTGCGCATCGGGCTGAAATCGTTTGGGCAAGCGCACCCGTTCGTCGCCACAAGCTTGAATAATCTGGCCGCAATTTGTCTTGACCGTGGAAGGCACGCGGAAGCCGAGGCGCTCTTCAAGCAATCTCTCGCGATTAAGGAAAAGCTGGACGGGCCGCAGCATCCCGACGTGGCAACGATCCTGAATAACCTTGGAGAATTATATTGCGTCACCGGGCGCACGAGCGAGGCGAAGGCGCTTTACGAGCGCGCCCTGCTCATTGACGAAGCTACATGGGGAGCGCGCCATCCTGAGGTCGCCGCCGATCTCATGCAGCTTGCTTCGGTGTCAGAGGCGGAGGGCGGCAAATCTGAGGCCGGACAGCTCTACCAGCGCGCCCTTGAGATCCGCGAGGCGTCCTTCGGACGAGACCACCCGCTGACCGTGAAAAGCCGGAACAAGCTCGCCGCGATTCAGACTACGCAAGGCCGCAGTCCCGATGACCGATTATCCGAAGACGACGCGGCTGGGAATCCGCCGTTCGTCTCGCCTCCCGAAGCGGAAATTCCATCTCCCCAAAGCTATGTGGCTGACGCCCGCCCGCCCATGGAGTTCGAGGACACAAACGCAGACCAGAGTTTGCCGGGAACACCGGACATCGAAGCAAGCGAGCCATTGCTGCAACGGACCGTTGCTTCAGATCAGGCTCATGATTCGGAGCCTCATGCTCATGAAACGCCGGATGCGCCGCAGGAAGCGCGAGTGCTTGCGATGCCTGCGGCTGAACCGGGGCTTAGCCGTCCGGGGGCCGCCCAGAGTTTATGCGAGCTCGCGGACCGCGCGGTGCAGGGCGGGAAATGGCTCGACGCCGAGCGCCTCTACCGGCGGGAGCTTGAGATCGAGCAATCCATTCGCGGCGCCGAAGACGCTAGTGTCGCGGCTACACTAAATAATCTAGGCTTCGTCAAACGATCGCAAGGGAACCTTGAAGAAGCGGCGCGTTTGTTTCAATCCTCACTCGCCATTTGGGTAAACTTGCACGGGCTGGGACATCCGCGCGTGGCGGCGGTCCTGAACAACCTCGCGGTTGTTTGCGCCGGGCAGAAAAAAAACTCAGAAGCCGAAGCCCTCTATAGAAAGTCGGTGCAAATCCAGGAAAGCGCGGCCGGCTCGCGGGAAGACCAGCGCGCTGTGATCGCCGGGAACCTCGCCGCTCTCCGCCATGCCCAGGTTGGCAATCAAGAGCCACCGTCACCAGGAGAAGTTAGCCTATAGCGCGCCGCCGGGTTTAGTCCCAACACTGCTCACTTAAGCAGAATATTGCTGTGGAACGCCCCATGCGGGCGTCTGTCATTCTGAGCACAGCGAAGAATCTGCTTTTCCCACTGATTTACAAACAGATCCTTCGCTGCGCTCAGGATGACAGGCAAATTTGCTGCAGCGGAATGACGCGCTGAGCTTAAGTGAACAGTGTTGAGCTTAGCGGCGGTGAGTGACAAGAGACTTAAGCGCGGGTTCCAAGGTGAAGATGAGTTGCGCGCCTACCACGTGTTCGCGCTCGCGGAACAACTCGCCAAAGGGGTCCTGGCCGCTGTAGAA
>JBOGJY010000028.1:0-7674 GCA_050745325.1 Terriglobia bacterium | reverse complement strand
AGGACGCCTTCTTCCTTGGACGCGGAAATGGCCGCCGGATAACATGGGGCTTTGTCAGTGTTGATCCCCCGCGGCTGCGGAGGGGCAGGGTCAGCCAGGGCCTTGGCAAGCAACGCTTTGGCCGCATCGGCGGAGCGAAGCGGTAACAGGAAGAAGTCGATTGTAGCTCCCGTAGAGTCGATCGCTCGATACAGGTAGAAGTAGCGGCCTTTGACCCGCACGTAGGTCTCATCCACGCGCCAGGATTTGTTCGTGGGTTTCAGATGAGGTTGGGTCCGCTCCTCCAGTTCCGGTGCGTAACGCTGCACCCACCGCCACACCGTCGTATGGGCGACGTCCAAGCCGCGTTCGATCAGCCGTTCTTGAACATCACGATACGAAAGGGAGTATCGAAGATACCATCGGACAGCACAGAGAATCATGTCCGGGGTGAAATGTCGCCACTTAAAAATCGCGGGGGGCTGTAGTTTTGTCATCGGATCTCAAGCTTATCATCTCATCTCCCAATTCTTGCAACACATCCGTCTACGGAGCCCCCTTGCGGCTCCGAGTGGAAAACCAGCTTGGCTACAAGATGGTTAAATGGATCGAGCGCATCGAGTTTATCGAATCGGAAAAGCTGCTTGGCAAAGGCGAAGGCGGCAAAAATGAGGACGACGAATACTTCGACCTGCTGCCCAATATTTGATTTCGTGGGGAAGACCGATGCCCTCACCACCAGGCACGCGCACGGATCACATCCTCTCCTTGCTCCGAAAGCTGCGGTTGGATTGGCCGCTGCATCCTTTCCCGACGCGGCTCGTACGCTCGATCTACGGTGTTTGTGAACGGCTTCGTCACGATAGCGGTGCTGGCCCTATTTTGGCCGCCACTGCGACGCCGTAGTTTACCGACTAGGTACGATTCCTACCGTTGATCTTCGCAGAGCCTTGCGTAAAGTTCATACTTCCGTAAATAAATGGTGGTGGCGGCCAAGCCTGTATTTGAGCGTTCGAACGCGAGCCCGACAGCCCCCCGTGAGGTCTCGCGCCGAATCGAGGCCGGCCCCATTTTCTGCCAATTGGTACAGTTCCGGTACTGCATTGCTACACGCGAAGAACGATCGGAAGAGCTCCGTTCATTTAGAGCGTGTTAGTCGGCCGAGGCTTGGCTCACACTAAGTTGGACCACTTGTTATGAGTGCAAGTGCTCTGAGGGCAAAACCGATTTTTCAAGTTATTGAAAAAATGAGAGTTGATACGCCCGGGGTGATTCGAACACCCGACCCCTTGCTTCGTAGGCAGCCCCGCCTTATCCGTCTCGGTCAATATCTTCCGTGTTTTCCGTTGTTTCCTGCCACTCAGGGGCTCTGCTTTCGCTCAGAAACTAACCCATTTTCCCTCAATTTGACTCATTTTTAGTACATTTTTAGTACGGTCACGGGCCCCGCCCTTCGCGATCCGGCCGAGACACTATTCGTGTGCCGTTCGGACGAGAAATTCAATTCATGGCGACCAGTCCAATTCCTCTTGATCATCATCCGCCGTCGGCGCCGGATTTATCTCTCGCGCGGGTAGGCGAGATCCTTCCTCGCCACAGAATTACCAAGCGGAAGCTCAAGGAAATAGAATCGATCTGCCTGATCCGTGAGCAGCGAGCGAGCGGCCGTCAGGAGCTCGCTTTCAACGCCAGGCCGTTTGTGTTGTGCGGCATCCCTTTGCGCCGTCCCCCACGGGGCCAGCTCACATACTCGCGCCACAGCGGCAAGTTCTTCCTTCAAATCATCGGACATCCCGAATTCGGCCTGCCATTCGGCCAAGACCGACTCGTCCCCATCTGGGTTGCGACGCTGGCCTTGCAGCAAAAAAGCCGGATCGTTCGCTTCGAAAGCGCCTCACAGATGCTCGATTTCTTCAAGCTTTGTCCGGATGGATACCATTACCGCCGAATCGTTGATGGATTCAAGCGTATTTTTGCTTCTACCATCTTTTTCGGCACTGAGGATCATCCTGCCGGCCGTACGCTGATCGACTGGGCCCGCTTCCACTTCTTCGATCAAATGAAACTCTGGTTCAATGCTGACGAACGGAATCATGCTGTTGACGAAGATCATGACGGAAACGTGATCACGTTGAGCGAGGCGTTCTACAAGGAGATCGACCAGCATCGAATTCCAGTTGAGCGCGAAGTAGTCTCGGCATTGGCCCACGCTCCCGGCGTTCTCGATTTCTACCTGTGGGTCGTTTGGAAGAGCT
This sequence comes from Terriglobia bacterium, assembly GCA_050745325.1. Lineage (GTDB taxonomy): Bacteria > Acidobacteriota > Terriglobia > UBA7540 > UBA7540 > RH2-MAG17b. Next base: position 5,440 of record JBOGJY010000028.1, on the reverse strand, counting down.
GGACGATCAACGGCCTCCCCGCCCGAATCCCGGTATTCGGCCCCGGAGGTCTGAACGAGCAACTCGGCTCGACGGAATACTCCCTCGACCGCCGCTTCCGTCATACGATCGTCGCCTGGCTGACGAAAGTAAAAGCCTTTTGGCCCGAATGCCCTGCTGTCATCACGAATGATCGCCGCTTCCTGATCGTGCATTCCTCCCGAAAATCCCCGGCTATCCACTCCGCCACAAATTGACACGTTCGCACAGGGTTTCAAGCCCCGCCGCTCTCCAATATAGTTCCACTTTTCCGGCTTTTATCGCCTTCTGGAAACAGACCGGGTTGTTCTGAACTGGAACTATATTATGTAATCCTCAATAGGACGGAATCGTGCTGCCTAATTTGCGAATCCAGGCTCACTCTGTCCCGAAGAACATGATCTTAGCGCCAGGCTTTTTAAAGTTGAAGTCGAGCCTTGCGCGGCCGTCGCGGTCGAAATGAACATCGGCCCCTCTGGCACTTGTATGTTTTGCCGCCACCCTTCGAGTGGTCACGTAGGAGTACTCACCCTTTGCCGTTGCGAAAATCACTACGGCGCCACGGCCGGATTTCGTCGAAATCTTCTCGTGGACTTCAGGGCTTCCGCTCACGTGTCCAACAACCACGGGGTCACTTGAGGTGATGTCATCGCGAACCTGTTTGTACGCTGCCAAGGTTTGCGCGATGAACTCCACGCCCGCGCCGGAGACTTTCGGCAGATTACCCCAGATTCCGTTCTGGCCAAGAATAAGGGAGGCGACATTAACTTCCTGCGAGGCGATGGGATCATCGGGAAAGTAGTGGGTAAGGAAGAGAATCGAAGGGATCCATTTATCGTACGTGAGCGGCGTGCGGCAAATCCAGGTTCTGGCCGGCCCCTTGTAGAAGAAGATGTTCCAGTTTTGGTGCGCTGCATCAAAGGGGATATCGTAGTCGAAATAGTATGGACCGTTATTGATGAGGAAAAACTTGCCGGCGGCTAGAAACGCCAAGCCTACAGCGCGGCCGGCCTCCGTGATGTCAAAGTCCACAATCGCTTCCGGGCAAGCCGCGGCAACCTTATTGACAACTCGCGCCATCTGCTGGACCAGTTGAAAGGCGTAAGAATCCGCGCGCTCCTGTTCGTTGTTGCTTTCATCTCCGTGCCAGTGGCGCGGAGAGTCACAGCCGTATTGACCGATGGCGTCCCACTTGAAGTACGTGACGCCAACTTCCTGGTGGAGCCGAATCAGTTGTTCCGCGAAGGCATCCGTGTAGCGGCTGACAAAGCACATGGGGTAGCTCGCTTCCGTCTCCCAGACAGGATGCGGCTTCCCTTCCTTACCTTTCCAGGACATGACGCAATCACGGTGGGTGTTCAAAACCTTGCTTGATGCGGCTGCTGACGTGGGCCCGAACCACAAGCCGAGCTTCATTCCATTGCTTCGGAGTCTCGACTTTACTTTGTACAAGCCATCGGGAAAGCGCTTAAGGCTCACAGGCCAATCGCCCGTCTTCTCATACCAACCCGTGTCGAGGACGAAGACATCGATTCCCATGCGATGCGCCACATCAATTTCCCGCAGAATCTGGTCTTCCCTTATGGAATCGAGATAATCCTTGCCGTTAACCCACTTGTCCCGCTCCTGGGAATTCCAGGTGTTATAGAAGATGTAGGGTTTGCGTGTGCTCAGGTTCTCCGTCATGTACTTGAGCACATACTCTCGATAAGCAGAGGCCAACTGATCCGCGCCGCCGTCCACCGCCCCGGTTTGGAGCCAGACCGTCTGATAAGGATGATCCGGATCGACAACCTGTCCCGAAAGATAGTTGCCTTTTACCGCTCGCAACGCAAAGCCGCGGCCCCGCTTAAGCCGGAACTCGAGGAACGCATCAGGGACCTGCGACCCGTGCTCGTATCCAACCAGCATACTGTGGCGGCCGTCCGACCCCACCAGCAGCGGGCCCATAACGCTCAGTTCATCATGAAATGAACGGGCGTCGATGGGAACCTCCTCCATCGAATAGCTATGAGTCAACTCCAGGAAATTGGAAAACCGCACCTCCTTCGCTATTGGAAGCGTTCGAAACGACGCCGCAAGATAAACGAGATCGTCGTGTTCCGAAGATTTGGTCATCTTGTGAAGCGTACCGCTTTTCAGAACATAGCTGAACCGGATGATCGGATTATCCTCCGCGACCCTGAACAGCAACTCCAACGAAACGCCGGCCAATTCAGCAAAATTGCCTTCGTAGCGGTACTCCGTTGTTCTGTTCTTCAGGCGCAAAGGTTGTGCACCCGGTGCCAGATTTTCAAGTCGCGCCACGTATCGCTTCCCACCAAGCGCAAACTCCGGCGGCGCCAGGAGGTGCTCCCTTCCCGTTGATGTCAGGTGGTAACTCCACAAGCAGTCGTTACTGCCCACGAGGGAAGCCTCGAGTAGCGAGTTGTGAAATCCGAGACCGGATTTCAAGGCCGGCCGGCCAAGGAGCGCCGTCGCATCGCCTATCGCAGCAAGAAGCAACATGAAATCCCGGCGAGGAACCGTGAAGCGAAAGCCATCCATTTACATTTCTCCCTGTGATTCCGGTGGTTTTTGACCCATACATTAGGTTATATCTACGTGCCAGGACTTATTCGGCGGTTTAGGATGTGGCCCGGTTAGCCCGTCATCCTCGGCAGTGCTTGCGATGAGGGTGAGGACGCGGCCGCGGATTTTGAACCGGCGTGGATAGCGGTCCGTCCAGTTGAAGGCGATCTGGATGGCTCGGGGGAGATCCACGATAGTGCTATCGCTACCATGAGAATGCGCCGCCAGATATGCGGACTCAGTTCGCGCAGAACAGCGCGGAATTGATAGACTGTGGGGGAGTTGTTGGCTTGGGTCATAGCATGGCAAGGTTATCACATTCTCGTCAAACCATAACGGTCCCCAAGGCCAGCACTCATTCTGGAACGCTCTCCTAAAATAAGGTTTTCAGACGGTCAAGGACCTGCAGCTACTCCGACTCGCAAGGAAAGCCGACCGCCCTAAAGTTTGCGGCCTTTCTGTATTTGGCGGGTGGCTCTCCGAAGGCGTCCCCAAACAGTGTTGTCAGGTGCTGTACGGACTTAAATCCAGTTTTGCTTGCAACCTGCTTCAGGGGCATATCTGTGTCCGAGACGAGTAGTTTGGCTCGCTCTAGCTGAGCGCGACGAATCGCCGTATGAACTGAATAGCCCAAAGCTCTTATGAAGCGGGTTTCGAGGCTGGAGCGCGAAATTGCAACAGCATCCGCAACATCGCGGACTTTGATGCTGGCACCCGCGCGGTCCTGGATGAAAGCCATCGCATTTGCAACTTTGGAGTCTTCAATTGCTAGAGCCTCGGTGGATTGCCGCGTCACGACTCGCACAGGATCGACCACAAAACACGGCCAACTGGGTTTCTCGCCTTGCATAATCTTATCGAGTAAGGCTGCTGCATCGTACCCAATCCGCTTGGCCGCTTGCTCGACACTCGTCAGCAGAGGGCTGCTGAGCCGACAAAGCAATTCATCGTTATCGACGCCAATCACAGCCACTTCCTCCGGGACTCGTAGATTACAGGCACGACATGCCTCTAGCACCTGTCGCCCCCGGTTATCATTGGCGGCCATGAGCCCCAGCGGCTTCGGAAGCGACATCAGCCACGTACCCAGCGACTGTTGATCCGAGCTCCACTGACGATTGGTTTTGTGACGGGCGTGATAGACTTCACACGCAAACCCGCACTCGCCGACTCGTTCAGAGAACGCTCGCTCGCGCTCCTGTGACCAGCCATTGATCGAAGTTTGTGAATAACCACAATATGCAAAACGGCGGAGGCCGCGTTCGAGCAAGTGATCAGCGGCCAGGCGTGAAATCGCTTGATTGTTAGTAAAGAAGTACGGAATCCGTGATTCGGGCCGGTACCAGCCATAGCCACTGCCAAAGCCCACCGCGGGAAGCTTCGACTGCATCACAGCCGTGGCAACTCCCGGATCGTCGAAGTCCGCAATAATGCCGTTTCCATCCCACGTCTGAAGATCAGGAAGTCGCTGGTCTTTGAGCGCATTCTCCTCAATATAAATGCTAAAGTTGGCTCCCTCACGCAAGTACCTGGCTACGCCGGCCATTATCTTAAGGTCGTAAGCCAACCTCGCATCATAGATCAGCGCGACCCGGAATCGCTTTTGCAGCATGACTCTGCACCCTTGGCGAGAAGCCTTCGCAAAATCTGTAAGAAACTATGCTGGCCTCAGAAGGCCATGGTCAGCCTCTTGCGCACCGACCGCTAGCCCAAATCGAGACCACGAAGTTTCATCACTGGCCGCGGTCCGGCGAACACGCACACCACCACTGCGCCTACCCACGATTGTCACCGGAAGCGGATAGCGCCATTGCCTCCCGGATCTTCCGAGATAAAGTTCTACTTAAAACGAGTTTACCAAGCTGCATATATTGTAAAAAAATTATAGATTCATGTAAATCAACCTTATTGACTGCCATAGAGGATCCAGCGTACATAAGATGTGCTATGGTCAACGAATTTATAACTTTCGACCCATCGGTCACTCATCCGGCAACCTTGTTTAAGGCAAAACCAACCCAGGAGATAATCGATTGAGCTCTTTGCGCGCGAAAAGCCTATACATTAGGCCGCACTATTACGAAGCCCCATGTGGCAAGGAATGCGATTTGAGAGTAAACGCAAAGCTGGGAATTTTGTGTGTGCTTGCAGTCGAATGGAGGGCGCCGTCAGCTATCCCAGAGGCTGTTCCAGACGACATTAAACCGATTTTGAGCCATCAGCTTCGGCCGCCGCCGCCCAGACAATGGTCTCGGTATCGCGGTTGTGACTCTCGTCGAATAGTGGTGGATCGCTTGCTCTAACTCGCGCACATGATTGAAGGTGTTGCGAGCGGGATGGTCAGCAAAAGTAAAAAGTCTGCTGATTGCTCCAGGAGGGGATTCTCAGAAGAGCGCTAGAACCGAGAGTGAAGCGGTCGTCGCGCAGCAACGGGTCCTTCTCCCCGAGCCTTCACCAGCACGCTTCAGAGAGTTCGGGGACGAAGGTTCCGCAGATGTTCACCAGCACAGCCTTCATGGCGGTGGCACGAAACGGTGAAGGGGTGTGGCTTGGGGTCATGCCAGTGGATTGGTTTGTGTCCCGGCAAGAGAGCAGAGGATGAGGAGATGATAAGAACAAAGGCTGAACTAGTCCCCGCTGCTCGAGTCGCAGTTCTTATGATGATGGCAATACTTGTGGCGCCCCAATTTGCCCGCGGGAAAGCGCCTCCACAGCCGTCTACCCCGTTGCAGCCTTTCGCGGACCAAGTGCGTGAGTTGGAGAGAGATCTTGATTTTTACGGCGAGCCGCTTTCCGCCCAAGATCAGGCAGGCATTAACGCCGCGTTTGCAGACTCCGATCCTGGCGCTGC
>JBOGJY010000027.1:0-4003 GCA_050745325.1 Terriglobia bacterium | reverse complement strand
GTGTGATCCAGCCCCCGTTCTTCAACTTCCCCGGTCTCCGGGTCCAGCATCGCAATTCGCTGATATCGAGAATGAAAATCACAGCCTATAATCAACATGTCTCGGCTCCTTTTCTTCGATGGATTGGCTTTTACTGCTACCACCAATCTAACCCCGGAGTTCAGGAGCCGACGACCTTATGTGATCAGAGTTGTTTTTTAACTCTGCGGCTTGTTGCCTTGGATTAGTTCATATTCTGGCCCTCTCATTGGCAGGCAGCCGCACCCGGTCGATTCTCAGGATCGACTGCCGCCGCAATTCCTCCTCCGATGCGGCGTAATCCTGGTAACTCGACCACGCCCATTCACCAGGACGCTTCACCAGCCCGCGTCGGACCGGATTCCAGTGAATGTACCCGATGGTCTCGTTATATTCCTTCACCGCCCTCAGCGCCCGGTCGAAAAACCGCCCCTGCCAGAGCCGTCCAGACTCCTTATGCCGCGTGTTCATCTGCCGCGTCGAACTGACCTTGATTGCCTCCAAAACCAGCGAGATGGTCTGCGGATATCGGATACCAAGGATGATGTGCCAATGGTCGGGAAGGAAAACCCAAGCAGTGAGAAGAAACCCGCGCTCCTCGCGACGCATCAGCATCACTCGCGCCAAAATTTCGAAGTCTTCCTGCCCCAGCCGACTCCTGGTTTGTAGCAGATTACAGGTAATGAAGAAATAGCGGTCGGAAAGGGCCAGCCGGCGCAGACGCGACATGGAACAACCTTACAAGCCGCAGAGTTAAAAAACAACTCTGCGCTACCCTCGTCCCTTGCCCCTTGTCCCTGCCTTTCACACCGGCCGCTTGAAGCGGTCGAGGATGGGATAACAAATCAAGGCAAGGGCTACATTCACCACCACCGTGCTGGCGAGATCGAGCGGAATGAATGGGCCGGGATTCTCGAAGAGAACGCGCCGCAGCGCCACCAGCACAAGGCTGTGTACGCACACCAGAACCGCGGTTAGAATGTACCGCGCGCCAAGCTGTTCCAAGTCAAACTTCACGCTGACCGAAGCGGCCAGGTATCCCACAACGCACTTGGCGATGCCGAACATTCCGATGAGGCCGTGTGAGAGCGCGTCCTGAACCAGACCAAGACCCGTTCCCAGCACGATTCCATAAACCTTGCTGCGGCGAGTGGAAGTGTAATAGATCGTCAGCAACAGGGGGAAATCGAACAGGCGGGCCAGTGGGATTCGGATGGGAAGTGAGATCTGCAGCAACAGGGCGATAAACAGGCTGATCCAAAACGCTGCGAGGTTGACTCGATAGACGGCTACGGGACGGTCCGCAGGGCTCGGCATAGTTTAGGCGCGATCTAAAGACAAGTGACGAGTGATGAGTGACAAGCAAGCGGCGCGGAATTGTTTTTTAGCCCCGCGGCTTGTGGCCGTGGCCTAGTGAAAGACCGCAGAGTTTCTGGAAAGCGAAACTCTGCATTGCGAGGTCGTAAATTCTTGTTTCTTTAGCAAGGTTTCAGAAACTGTCATTCTGAGCGCAGCGAAGAATCTGTTTTCTCCGTGGTTCACAAGCAGATGCTTCGCTGCGCTCAGCATGACATTATCCTTTGGTTGCGGCCTAAAGCTGCGCTGCGCTATCTGGCTCGTCACTTGTCACTCGTCACTTATCACTGTTTTTAGGCGCTTGTCACTCGTCACTGTTTTTGAGAGAGAATCACCAGAACGTCTTCCAGGCGGTCGAGGTTTGCCGCCGGTTTCACCGAAATCACCTTGTAAACATTAGCCTCATGCACGCTGACCACCACTCCGAGCAGCAGCCCCTTCGGGTAAATCTGGTCGAGGCCGGAGGTCACAACCTTATCCCCCGGAGCGACCGCCGTCCCGTGCGGAATGTAGTCGAGCCGGCAAACGTCATCCCCGCTGCCCTTCAACACGCCTTCGTCGCGCGATTTTTCAAGCATCGCGCCCGCGCCGCTCGAACTGTCGGTCAGCAGGAGCGCCTGGGCGGTATGGGGATACACCGCCACCGTTTTTCCCGCCACGCCGTCAGGAGTAATAACAGGCATGTCCGTCGTGAGACCGTCTCTTGCGCCCCGGTCGATATAAATGGCGGACCCCGCGCCGGGGCTCGCCGCAATCACCTCGGCGCTGAGCGTCCGCAGCGGAAGACGCCGCTGAAGGTTCAGCAGAGCTTTAAGCTGGCCGTTTTCGGCTCCCTCCTCGGCAAGCTGCCGCGCCTCCGCGCGCGCGCCGGCGAGTTGCTGCTGAAGGTTTTTATTTTCCTGCTCAACCCTTGAATAATCCCCAAAGGAATGATTCGCAGCGGAGGCGGCGTCGGTCAAACCGCGCACCGAACGCTCAAACGGATCGAAAGCCGCCACCGCCCACACCTTGATCACCCGCACATTGTGCTTGCGCGTCGCCTGGAAGGCCAGAAAAAGGAGTTGCAGCGTCAGCGCGGTGATGAGAACGAAAAAGGCCGCGTGACTGATGATAAAGGCCTGCATCACCTGCGGGGTTTCCGGAGGCCGGGGCGGGACGGGCCGTTGGTGGATCGAAGAATTGACCTCAAGCATCATGGCGGCGCCCGCGCATCCTCATTCGATCGCAACCCTTCGCAGCAAGCTGAAGTCCGTCAGCATTCTTCCCGTGCCGAGCACGACAGAGGCCAGCGGGTCCTCGGCGATGGAGACGGGCAATCCGGTTTCTTCGCGGATGCGCTTGTCCAGGTTTTTGATCAGCGCTCCTCCGCCGGTCAGCACAATGCCGCGGTCGGAAATATCCGCCGAAAGCTCGGGCGGAGTGCGCTCGAGCGCCACCCGGATGGCGTTCAGAATGGTGGCAATGCACTCGGAAAGCGCGTCGCGGATTTCGGTGTCGTCAATCGTGACCGTCTTCGGGATGCCTTCAAGCAGGTGCCGGCCCTTGATCTCCATGCTCAGCGGCTTTTCAAGCGGATAAGCCGAGCCCAGCTCCATCTTGATTTGCTCCGCTGTGCGCTCGCCAATCAGCAGGTTGTATTTGCGCTTGAGATACGCCGTGATGGCCTCATCCATCTCGTTTCCCGCCACGCGGACGGAGCGGCTGTACACGATTCCAGAAAGCGAAATCACGGCAATGTCGGTGGTGCCGCCGCCAATATCCACAATCATGCTGCCGGAAGGCTCGGTAATCGGCAGGCCCGCTCCAATCGCGGCCATCATGGCCTGCTCCACCAGGAAGACTTCGCTCGCTTTGGCGCGCATGGCGGAATCCTGGACGGCGCGCTTCTCCACCTGCGTGATCTCCGACGGAACGCCGATCACAATGCGCGGGTGCACAAACATCTTGCGGTTGTGCGCCTTCTGAATGAAGTAATTCAGCATCTTTTCCGTGACCTTGAAATCGGCGATCACGCCGTCTTTCAGCGGCCGGATGGCAACAATGTTGCCCGGCGTGCGGCCGAGCATTTCCTTGGCTTCGCGCCCCACCGCCTCAATCTCGCCATTCACTTTGTTGATGGCCACGATCGAAGGCTCGTTGACGACAATTCCTTTGCCCTTGGCGAAAACCAGGGAATTCGCCGTGCCCAGGTCAATCGCCAGGTCCGACGAAAACATGCTGAACAATGAACGAAAATTCATTCCCAATTGCGGGCTCCTGTGCAAGCGGCCGTCTCTTAAACAGGCGGCGCTTCAAAATGCTGTGTCACCTTGCGAACGTAGAATCGAACCTCGCAGTTTGTTGAAAGCAGATCCTTCGCTTCGCTCAGGATGACAGCCCACTTGAGTTTCTCAACAAACTGTTGGGTGGCAAAACCAAGAAAATAGCTACGCTGGGCCACAGTCCCGCGTTACAAATGCGGGTTGCCATCGAGACCCTTCAACCCCGCCCTTCCAGAAGCTCTCAAAAGCTCCGGCGCTGTGAACTCTGCGCGCACATTAAGCAATTCTATTTTTTACCAAGCAGTAACCTAGGTCAAGAGAATCAATCGGCTAACTCGCAAAAAACTGTAGTTTGCGGGGACATGGGC
>JBOGJY010000026.1:0-2380 GCA_050745325.1 Terriglobia bacterium | reverse complement strand
GCCCTCTCAAGGGCATTCTCGGCTATACCAAGGAAGAGTTGGTTTCGACCGACTTCCGCGGCGACTCGCACTCCTCCATCATCGATGCCGGCTTCACCAAGGTCATTGACGGCAATCTGGTGAAAGTCACCGCGTGGTACGACAACGAGTGGGGCTACTCCTGCCGCGTGCGCGACCTGGTGAAGTTTGTGGCCAGCAAGCAATAAGGGGGCGGCGCCGACCGCCTTTTGGCCGCAACCCAACCACGGCCATGTCATGCTGAGCGAAGCGAAGCATCTGCTTTTTCCAGTGATTTACCAGCAGATGCTTCGCTTCGCTCAGCATGACATGCCCCAAGAGTTTTCTGCAGAAGCGGGAAATTACCCTATCACGTCGACGGGGTTGTTCTTGCAGGAATCCCGTCGCTATTTGCAATGCAGAATGTGTATGGTGATTTTGTGAGCCGAACCAACATCGAGATCGATGACGAATTGATCCGCAAGGCTGCGAAGTTGACGCGCCTGAAATCCAAGCGCCAAATCGTCCATCGCGCGCTCGATTCCCTGGTAAAGGCCGAAGAGCGGAAAGCGATCTTGCGGTATTATGGCGCGGGAATATGGAAAAGTGATCCGACGGCTCTGAGGAAGAACCGGGTCTGACTCTTGTCGACAGCTCGGTCTGGATCGATTTCTTCAGCAAGGCGCCTGGCCCAGGCGGTCGTGAACTCCGGCGATTGATCGCGGAATCGGAACCCCTTGCCTTAAGCGGCGCCATTGTTACGGAGGTGCTTCAGGGACTTCGCCAGGACATCGACCGCATTGAACGCCACCTGCGCCTTTGGGATCTGCTTGAACCGCGGGGCGTTGAGACGTACCGGAATGCCGCCGGCCTGGTCCGGCTTGCGCGCTCGAGGGGTGTGACTTTGACCACCGTCGACGCCCTCATCGCAATTCTTGCTCTCGAGCATGGCGCGGCTCTCTTTACCCTCGACGGGGACTTCCGTCACATCGGACGATTCACGGGGTTGAAGCTTCATGAGATAGCGGCTGTCTAATTTTTCGTGCGAAGGAGACTTGGAAGGTGGAGAATCAAAGTAAAAAATCCTGGCGGAAGCAAGGCGCGCAGTTGGCGATGACGGACAACGGACAAACAATATGAGTAAACTCTCCATTCGTGATATCGACCTCAAAGGCAAGCGCATCTTCATGCGCGTGGATTTCAACGTGCCGCTGGATGAGAGTGGCAAGATCACGGACGATACGCGCATTCGCGCCTCGCTGCCGACGATTCAGTACGCCATCGAGCAGGGTGGCCGTCTCATCATCGCTTCGCACCTCGGACGGCCCAAGGGTAAACCTCATCCGAAGATGAGCCTGCGCCCGGTGGCCGAACGTCTGTCAGAGCTGCTGGGCAAGCCCGTAAAGTTCGCCGAAGACTGCGCCGGGCCGGAGGCGGAAAGGCACTCGCACTCGCTTCGTGACGGCGACGTGCTGCTTTTAGAGAACGTCCGCTTTTATCCCGACGAGGAAAAGAATGACCGCGCGTTTGCGGAAAGGCTGGCCGCTTTGGGCGAAGTTTATGTGATGGACGCTTTCGGCTCCGCCCATCGCGCGCACGCTTCGACGGAAGCCATTACTCATTTTCTCCATCCCGCGGCGGCCGGATTCCTGATGGATAAGGAGATTGAGTACCTCTCAAAGGCAACAGAAAATCCGGAGCATCCTTACGTAGCTATCGTCGGCGGCGCCAAGGTTTCGGACAAGATCGACCTGCTGAAAAACTTCATGGCCCAGGCGGACACGATTCTGATTGGCGGCGCCATGGCCTACACGTTTCTCAAGGCGCAGGGGATTGCGGTGGGCGCCTCTCTTGTAGAAAACGATAAGCTTGATCTTGCCAGCCAGTTGCTCGAACAAGCTGTGGAGCGGAAGGTCAGCCTGCGGCTGCCCACGGATCATGTCGTAACCGACAAAATTGAGGCAACGGCGCAGGCTGAGGTAGTGCATACACCTGGAATCCCCGACGGCAAGCTGGGCGTGGACATTGGTCCGGCGACGCGTATCGAATACGTCGCCGTTATCCTTGAGGCGAAGACCATTGTGTGGAATGGTCCGATGGGCGTGTTTGAGATTCCTCAATTCGCGGAGGGCACGCTTGCCGTGGCGAACGCCGTTGCGGAATCTCCCGCCGTTTCGATTGTAGGCGGCGGGGACTCGGTGGCTGCAGTCAAAAAAGCGGGAGTCGCGGGCGAGATTTCGCATATCTCGACTGGCGGCGGCGCGTCGCTGGAATTTCTCTCTGGCATCAAACTGCCCGGCGTCGAGGCGCTGACGGACAAACAGTAAAAGGCAGCCGGCATTGTAGCGGCGGCCTCTGGCCGCCGGTTTTTAATCGTAAAGAC
>JBOGJY010000025.1:0-4811 GCA_050745325.1 Terriglobia bacterium | reverse complement strand
CGCCCATCAGCAAGACGCGCCTGCAATGGCGTGTAGCCGATATCGCTATTGGGCGGGCCGGTGTGGAAGCGACCGAAACGGCCACATCGGCCCCTGTCGTGTTGGACGAGCGCGACATCGAGCTGCCTGACCTGTTGACTGACCTGCAGGACAAAACGCAGCTCACTCGCCGAAGCATCTTTCGCGTTCTGACCGAGAGCGAGCGTCTGAATGATTTCGCACGCAACCCACAGCAGTTCATCGAACTTGCTGCAGAAGCCATCAACCGAGCGAAGCGGTTGGCCCTGGTGGACGGAATCAAGTACCAGCGCCTTGGGGATGAGTCTTATTACGCTCAGGAGTTGTTTGAGCAGGAAGAGCTCACCGGCTACCTCAAGAATATGCTCGCTGCCACGAAGTCAGTGTACGAGCAGGTGATCTACCAGTCCGATACTGAGCGCACGTTCGCCGAACAGTTAGAGAAAAATGAAGCGATCAAAGTCTACGCCAAGCTGCCCAACTGGTTCAAAGTGCCCACGCCACTGGGCGCATATAACCCTGACTGGGCTGTGCTGGTCGAAAAAGATGGCGCTGAACGGCTTTACTTCGTTGTCGAAACCAAAGGTAGCCTCTTCGCTGAAGACATCCGCGAGAAGGAGAACGCCAAAATCAAATGCGGCGAGGTTCATTTCAAAGCCTTGGCCACCGGCGAGAACCCCGCGCGATACATCAAGGCTGCCAACCTGGACGATTTGATGGCGCAAAATTAAGTACCGTACCATCGACCTACATTTCCAACGGCCTTGGCCCCATCCCCTGAGCACGGGCGCTTAAGTCCGCCCGCGCTACCGCGTAGAAAAATAAGAGAAGCTAAATCTGCCCGGCGTTCTTTGGCCGCGGGCCTGTGGCGGAAATACCGCAAGAGTCGCCAAGCCCGACAACCGAGGGGAACAGGCACTCCGGATGACAGGAGCCAAATGTCGGCTCCTCCATAAAACCTCCAACAAAGTGGTATAGCTGACTTCCAGGATTCGGCTGATCGAGCGGAGCCAAAACCAGTGCCAGCATCTGAAGTGTCTGCATCGAGGCGCACGACATAGAGAACGCAAACACATTTTCACGCGATTTGAGAGGATGATCCCTGGCCAACCCTTCGATGTATTTCGGATCGTCAAGCAGTCCCTCGCGTTCTAACTGGACGTGACCGGGATCGTACTGCCCGAGACACTGGAGACAAGGCCGTCCGATTGTTGCCGTATGAGCCCGCCAGTCAGCGGCGGCCAGCTTGTTACGCCGGTTCGTGCGGGCGCGGATACCGCCGTCAATAATGGGAATCAAATGGCTATACGCCATCAGATTGAGTATGTAACGCCCCCAGGGCCGGTCCACGCACGCGAACAGCAAATCGCAATCCAGCGCTGCGCGATATCCTACTTCTTCATACACCGCCGCAGCCACAGGCGCGACGCGAAAGGTTGACGCCGTTGCGCGCTCGCGCAGAAACTCGGCGAGGGCTTCAACCTTGAGACGACCGACGTCACGGGCCGTGGCGTAGTTCAGACGATCCAGGTTATGTTTTTTGATGATATCGAAGTCGACCAAAGTGATATCTTCAAAGCCCGTTCGGGCGAGAGATTCAGCGATCATCCCCCCGACGCTTCCAGCACCGATGACGCCCGCCCGCAATCTCACCAAATTTGCCTGGCACTCGTCACCCCAGGCCGAAACCGTGCGAATCTGTTGTTCGGTAGACTTAGGTACCGGCGCGAGTTTGTCCATGAACGTTACCGCGAGGCTGTCTCCCACCACGCGAACAGATGCACACCAAGCCACCGGATACGTGCGTGGCGCTGTGCGTTGCCAGAAACGCGCACTCCACGCGCAGTCCCCGCCAAGTGTCAGCCCTACGAAGGGTAGGCCCGTCGCGCCGAAAACGGCCCCGGCATTGCCTTGCTCGGCGGCAACATCGTCTCTGCTCAAACCCTGGGGACCGCGCCCGAGCGGATGGCTATGCAAGAGGGCCAAACCGGCTCTGCTCGCCGCCGCTTCTACCATGGCGCGCTCGAGAAAGATCGGCTCGAAGCTGGCATTGCCATGCACGTTCCGCTCTCTCGCGCGCGGAAGAATCAGACGTTCAATAAGTGCCGTTGTACGCGAATATCCTCTGCTGCCGCGCCACAGACCGAAGCAAATGTCCTCCTGCCTGTCGGGCCGGAGCAGATGACCGCGCGCCAGTCGGTCAACCTCGGCTGTCATCGCTACACTGCGCTCAGTGCGACTCATTGGGAGTCCCAAAGACGCCAGACATGGCTCATGTAAGCTGCAACAGTCTTCTTGCCCGTAGCCCAGTTTGCAGGCGGTCGGGACCAGTACTGCCACTCGCCTCCGAGCGCCTGCTGGAATGCTACAGCCTGATCCCGGTGTATGCCCCCAGTAGGGTGATCTCCGCCGCTTTTGACGGGGTGAATCAGGCTCGCCACATGGACACCACTCGGAGGAGTAACGGGAAAGTCCGCCGGGACGATGAACCCGTGCTTCAGCTTCGTGCCGGCAAACTTGCCGCTCTCAACCGTGTAGTCGATCACAACGTGATCCGGCTTGCCGGGCAATCTGACCGGTTCGTACCCGAGGTCAAGCAGACCTTTGAGAAACACCTCAACGCCGGTTTGCATAGATCCTCGTTAGGAAACAGGAGTCGGACCGATCGACACGATCTGGAACCGCTCGCCGTCGTGGATCGTGATGGGTTCATTGCCTTTACCCTGATAGCTTTCGCGGTGGTCGCCCTCGATTCGAACAAGATAGTTCGTGGCCGGATCTTTCTCCCCGAACTCCGTGATAATTTCATTAGGTGTCCACTCGCGCCTGTCAGTTTCCTGCGGTTCGCCATCGACGCAGAAATGAATCTCATGATGATGGCCCAGCGTCGGATGTGGCGCTTCGCTGCTAAGGTTGCTGGCTTCGATGCTCATTTTGTATCTCCTATATTGGGACTACATTATCCCATGCAAGTATATGTTGCGCGCCTCGTTTCTGTCAAGCTATATTAGGACGATGCCATCCCACGAAAGGAGGACACCCATGACGACCCTGTACGAACACATCGGTCAAAAGATCCGGCAACTGCGCCTCGCCTATCCAAAAGGCACCTTGAGCCAGGAGGCACTGGCGGCCAAGCTAAAAGTAGCTCCCAACACGGTATCGCGATGGGAGACAGGCACATACAAGCCGACACCGAAGGATTTGGATCGGCTCGCGCGCTTCTTCTCTGTGTCAATCACGGCGTTTTTTCCCGATTTCCACGCTGATGATCCCCGCGTCACCGCCCTCACTTCCGCGACGGGCGGCCTGGAGGACAAGGATTTTGAAGAAGTCATCCGCTACGCGGAGTTCCGCAAAGCCCGGCGCGCTATGGAAAACGCCAAGCGCGCGAGAAAGAAATCGTAAAACCGTATGAGTCGCAGCGACTACTACGAGGATTTGAAACGGCTGGCTCTGCAGAAGCGCGCCGAATACGGCGTGATGACGGCCCATTTCGGTCTTTCGGAAGTTCGACTAATCTACAAACGCGAAGGTATTCGTATTGATCACTGGCCGTTGCCGCGAAAGATAAAGGCCTTATACATGTGCGACGACGGCGACTGCTCCGTAGCACTCCAACCCACATTGCCCTACGAGCCGAAGCTTTTCGCCATAATTCACGAGCTCAAGCACCACTATCAGGATAGGGCCGCGCTGGGCGAGGGCGTAATCGCTTGCGGAGACTATGATGCAAACGAGCTCATAGAAAAGGGAGCGGAAGTCTTTGCGGCGGAGTTCATCTACCCAGAAGCTGAATTCGCTGCCGATCTCCACGAGATTGGTGTCACCGTTCGCCAAGCGTCCGACGTGGTCCACATAAAGCGCTTCTCTAAGGCAAGAGTCAGCTATCGCTTTATCTGCAAACGGTTGGAGAGGCTTGGACTGATCGGTCTGGGTCAATTCGAAGGCGTGCAATTCCAGAATCTCGAAGACAAAATTTACGGCGTCCCTTTCTATCGGCGTCGTCCGTAGCTTCGCCATAATTCATATCAGGTCCATGCTTAGAGCGCGCATACTTGACTGGGTTGCTCGCACGCCGCGCAGCCTCGCCCGGAGGCGCAGTGGGGGGGAATTGTTAGGATTCGACGGCGGGATGGCGGAAAGGCGCCGGCGTCGGTGGTGCCACCCTTATGCAAGGACCGCCATCGCCGCCCGTGGTGCTTCCTGTGATTGACCGGCTTTTCGACTTCGCGCTGCCGGTGATGGCGCGCGCCCGTTCCCACTGGCCGGTTTCCGCTTGACCCTTCGCAAGAACGCCATGCCAGTTTGACTCCGCCGTTCGCCCTGAGCCAGCACCGTTGTAACGCAAGCGGCCGGTGAAGGCTGTCGTTCGAAGCTTTCCCCTCTCAACGCTCGTCTCGAAGCCCAGCTCCGGTGTTCTGGTCCGATCCTCCGTTCTGTCCCTTTTTCTCGCGGGCACAGCTCGGGGTCTCTCTCTGCGCCCGGCGGACGCACGCTCGGCTTGCGGCTTCGCCGCCCCTGCGGGTTGCGGTCCTCCCAAAACAATCCAGCGGCCAAACGACGCTTCAAAAACGGCCAAGCGATGATTCAAGTCACGCCGCCAGATTCTTTTGGGCCCTCCGCAAAAGCCGCCTTGGGAGCAGGACCCTCTCGCTCGCAGGGGTGCCCCGCGAGAAACGGGAGCAGAAAACGGAGGATTCAACAATGTACCAGAACACCGTAGACATCATGGGCTTTCTCGGAGCCGATGCCGAGAATCGGACAACCAAGGACGGCATCCCCTTCACCGT
>JBOGJY010000024.1:0-10707 GCA_050745325.1 Terriglobia bacterium | reverse complement strand
ACTGCTCACGTAGCAGCGCATCTTCTGAAAACACGCTCGTACTCCCCGTACTCCCGCCCACCATGTAGGCCGCCACCTCGCCCACTCCAGTCAGCGACTGCACCAGGAACCTCAGACCACGGTTCCGGCCCGTTACCCGGCCCTTCAGGGGTTTATAGTCGAGTCCCATCGCACCCGCATCGATCTTCTGCGTGGTTCCGTCTTGAAACTCCAGTTGGTCGAAATTGAGCGAAACATACCCTTGGGGCGTTGCGCCCCGGAGCTTCCCGATCACCTGCGTGCCGGCGCGAAGAATGATCTGCCTGTCTTGTTCGTAGTTGTACTCAATGACCGCCACCGCTGGCGCTTGAAGCGCCGTGCTCACCGGGCCTTCCAGGCGCGCGACAAGATGGGTTCCCACCGGCAATAAATCCATCACTGAGTTCTCTTCAACGGCTGGTTGGATTGTCCGGCTGTTCGCGACTCGCTCCTGGTCGCGCACAAAGACCAGCGAAGGCGTTTCTAACTCGTCGGGCTTTTCGGCTCGCACCGCCGCGGCGCTTGGAGACGGAGGATTGGTACCACCCATGGCGTATTGCTTCTGTAAAGCCTGATCCTGGAAGTTAATCTCGCCGAGCGTATGCCGCTGTGGTGCGGCCTCGGAGGAAGGAACACTTTGCGGAGCCGAACTTGCCGGCACTGGCCTTGCGGTTAGGGCGATGTCCTGCGCGGTGGCTAACCCGTTATTTCCAGCCTCTTCGCCCGCGGGTGTGGCGTTCATCAGCGGCGTAACGTTCGCCTGCGGGCCGCCTTGGCCCGGCGTTACCCGCCTGCCGAGATCCGGCATTCCAGGCGGCCGGTTGTTGATTAGCTTCGGCCTTGGAGGCGACGAGAAGACGAGAATAAACATCAGGATCATCATCGCCGTGAATCCGGCGAGCGCAAGCAGCGCCTTCGTCTTGTCCTTCCGCAGTTCCTGACGGTTCTGCCTTCCCCTTTTCGGATCCCGCTGCGCACCCCATCCACGCTCGAAGCTCTGGCGGAACGCATTAAAAAGGCCCGGCTCCGCCGCCTGCTCCTCATCTGTCGGCTCGTTCGTTTCAAGCTCAACGTCTCCGACTGTTTCAGCCGGTCCAGTTTCGCTCTCGTTTGCAGGTTTCGCCGCTCCGGGATTGCTATTTTCCACTTCGCCCATTGCTTGCCTCCTCGGCCCGCAGCTTGTTCACTCCAAACCCGATCGGCGCGAGCGCCGGCTTGTCAATCGCCCCCGCTTCGGCAATTTGCAGAAACAGCGTTTCGCTGCTCTGCTTGTACGGCGTCCGCGTGAACATCACCACCCCATCCGCCCGCTCGCCCGGCGCGAGCCGCCGCATATTCAAACGGAAGTCCTCGACCGCCAACTGCTCGCCTGTCGTCCACTGCCAGCGCCGGAAGATTTTGCCCTGCCGTGTCTTGCCGCCCAACTCGACCTGTGGCGGAACAAGTAAAATCGCGTGATGCGTGGGGTTAACAGCGCTGAACAGCACGATCACCTGCTCTCCGCCGTCGATGACCTCGCTTACCCCAGCCCTCACTTGGTCGCCACCCGGGTTTTCAATACCAGGGTGCTCACCGTAAAGAGTTGGCAAGGGAGCACGCTCCTGTCGCGCGAGCAGCGCATCAAGCGCGCCCGGCCGGGCTTGCCCTGTGGAGACGCCCAGAGGGTGCTCAGATTCCGTCGTCAACGAGGCAGCCTTGACGCCAGGTGCTGGGCTCGTTGCTCTCTGAAACCAAGGTGCTGGTCTAGCCCCCGCCGGTGTCACGGGAACCGTCTCCCCTATCAAATCCGACGGGTAATCGGGTGTAACCATGAAGCTCCATGCCCGCGTGTACTTCACAACAACATCGACGCTCTTGGAATCCGCACCGTGGCTCACCACCAGCAGACTCGTTTCACGCCCATCGCCCGTCGAGATCAGCAGATTAGATTCTGCCGGGTGTGTTGTGAGGACTTTGACGAAAACCACCGTGGACTCATGCGCTGAATGCTCAACTTGAAACAGCCGCGGATCTCCGACCGCCACCGAATTCACTGCCTCGGGCATGCGAATCGCCGTCACAAAATGCGGACGCACCTCAACGATGGTAACTTGCCCTTCCACCTCCGGCTTCGAGACAATCACAGGCTGAACCGGCGCCTGCGCAAAACACGAAGCCGCGATCACAACGCATGTGAGGATTCGAACCAGCCATTTCATGCTTCACCTCCGGTTCGCCCGCAGCCGGCGATACACCGCTGCCACCCGGCAAACGTAGTTGTATACCTGAGGCGACGAACAGGCAAGTTTTTGCGCCCCGATGCGGCGGGAGCCTGCGTAGTAGCTCGCCACCGCAAGGCGAAAGTCCCCATGAAACTCCCCGATAAGCGATGCCAGGTACGCGACCCCGGCGCGAATGTTTTCCTGGACGAGAAACCGGTTTTGAACACGATAGTCATATGCCGTCGTGGGCATCAACTGCATGACCCCCGCTGCGCCTTTCGGCGAAATAGCATAGGGATTTCCGCCGGATTCCACGATCATGATCGCCACCACCAACTCCTCCGGAACATGATCCGTGCGTGCATAGTAGCGCGCCCAGCCAAGCTCGTACTCCGCGAGTGTCATGGGAGGTGCGCCGCGCGCTGGTTGAACCCACAACAACAATGCTGTCAGCACAAAGTATCGCTTCACATCCCCACGCTTGCGCCTCCGGTTATGCGATCTTTACCTCCGTTGCCAACGCCTGGTCGCGATAGCGCTTTGAATCCGTCACCAGCCCGTCAAATCCGCCCTTGAGCATCAGCTTCTTGCGGTCGGCTTCGGTCTTCGCGATAAAGGGCAACAGAAGATCCCTCTGGTCCGGGTTGATCTCTTCAACGCCCAAAATCTCGAGCGCCCGCGCCAGATCCAGCATCTCCGCAATCGACGGCGGCTTCTCCATCACCCAGCCGCGCAGAGCATGCGCGAGACCGACAATCTGCGCCCGCAGCCGCTCGCTCTGTCCCGTGCTTTGGATTGCCAGAATGTCCGCCTCGCGCTCGACCGTAGGATATTCAAAACGCAGGTAGATACACCGCCGGCGCAGCGGGTCACCCAGCCGCCGCTCCTCGTTCGATGAAAGCACCACGAAGGGAACGGCAACCGGATTGGCTTTGATCGTGCCCAGCTTCGGGACACTCACCTGCCAGGCGCTCAGGATCTCGAGCAGCATGGCCTCGAATTGGTGGCTGACCTTGTCGATCTCATCGATTAGGAGCACGCAAGGCTTCTCGTTATAGCGCAAGGCGCGTAGGATCGGCCCTTCCGCAAAGAAATCAAGCGAATGCAGGCGTTTGCGAATTGCATCCCAATCTTTGTCCAGGTGCTCGGCCTGCGTTTCGAGAAACAATCTCTGAAGGCCTTCATCAAACCGGCCAATGGCTTTTTCCTCGGTGATGCCTTCGTAGCATTGTAGGCGCTCAACCACTGTTCCGGCTGCCTCCGCCACCGCGTAGGCGAGCTCGGTCTTGCCACACCCGGGTGGGCCTTCGATCAGCAAGGGCTTTTGGAGGCAACAAGCCAGATAGATATCCTCGAGCGTGACTGGGTCGATCACGTAACGGGCATCGTGAAGTTTCTCCGCGAGTTGAGAGGTTGACTGGAACATGCTCTCATCGAGACTACATCGTCTGCCCTAGTTGCTCAAAATGCCGTCGACGCCCTATGCCGCCGTCCAATGGACACAAAGACGGGGTTGCCAAAATCTGTCGGCTTGTTTCACCGCCATCCGCGCAACGCGCCACGCCACCCGCATTGGCGCTTCACCCCGCAGCGAACCGCAGCCGAAAAAAAGACGGGGTTGCCAAAACCTGTCGGCTTGTTTCACCGCCATCTGCGCAACACGCCGCGCCACCCGCATTGGCGCTTCACCCCGCAGCGAACCGCAGCCGAAAAAAAAGACGGGGTTGCCAAAACCTGTCGGCTTGTTTCATCGCCATCTGCGCAACACGCCGCGCCACCCGCATTGGCGCTTCACCCCGCAGCGAACCGCAGCCGAAAAAAAGACGAGGTTGCCAAAACCTGTCGGCTTGTTTCACCGCCATCCGCGCAACGCGCCGGGCGACCCCGGCAGTTATTCAGCCCGAGGGGACATTTTGAAGGCGTTTTTTGACGCCACGGCTCTTTGGGATTACAACAGCAATGTGGGAACGCTCGCCGATGCAATCTGTGGAAACCTACGCAACCGGCGTCTCTCAAGCGGCGCTTGGAGCTTTAGTCCGAAGGGAAATCAGGCCGCCCTCGAGCCAACCTGCTTGGCGCTGTTGGCCCTCTGCCCTGATCTCCAAGATCGCGCCGTGGAGCCCCTGCTCCGGTTACAAAGTAAGAATGGAAGCTCTGGAGCCTTTGAACGAGACGAGGAAGGATCGGGGCTCACAGGCATTGCCCTCCTGACGCTCAATAAGCTCGGCGTGCGAGGCGGTGCCCCAGAGCGCAGCCTAAGCTGGCTGCTGAATTCCTGCGGCCGCGAAGCGCACTGGCTCCAGAACTGGAAATTCCGCATGACTGACACCCGAGTGCAATTCAATCCCGCCAAGTTCGGCTGGCCCTGGCAGCCGGGAACGTGCAGTTGGGTCGTCCCCACAGCGTTTGCATTAATTGCTCTCCAGCAGACTTTTCCGGGCCGGCGTTGCGGCAAAGTAGGCCATCGCATTCACTCCGGCGTCGAAATGCTTTTCGACCGCGCCTGCCCCGGCGGTGGCTGGAACGCCGGTAACGGGGTCGTCTACGGCCATCCCATGAAGCCGCATATCGATGCCACGGCGATGGCTCTGCTCGCCCTGCGCGCCGAACCCTTCAATAGCATCGTCGAGTCAAGCCTGAGTTGGCTTGAGGGCCAAGCATCTTTGTGTCCAGCCCCATGGAGTCTCGCGTGGGCCATCCTCGCGCTCCACGCTTACAATCGATCCATCGGGCCTCTTCAGCAACGCCTCTTGGCAATCCTTAAACCCGAAACCGTAGCCGACAACGCGACTCTCGCCGCTGCGGTGCTTGCTCTCAAGTGCGAAACCGATAACAATCCTTTCAGGGCGATCGTATGATTCGCATCGGCGCTCGACATAGCCTCTCTGCCTCAGCGGCCCGTTCCCTGCCCTTCTTGATCCGGCGCTTCGCTCTTGACCGCAGACCAACCCGGTCCCGCGTTGCGATCGTGCCCGCCTCGCACTATTCGACTTCACTCCAGGACGTCCTGTGGAATGCTCTCAAACTTTTCAATTTGAATCTCCGGGGCAAATCGGTGTTGCTCAAGCCCAACCTCGTGGACTACATTGAGGGAGTCGAAACCAACACGCATCCACTGCTCGTGGGCGCTGCCGTAGAGTGCTTCCGTCGTCTGGGGGCGGCGAAGGTGACCATCGGAGAGGGGCCGGGGCACCAGCGCGACACACAACTCATCCTCTCCGAAACTGGATTCGGTTCGGTGTTGAAAGACCTGGGCGTGGAGTTTGTGGATCTCAACCGCGACGACGTGACCAAGGTGCGCCTACGGGCGGATTACAGCGGTCTCCATGCGCTCTGGCTGCCGAGAACTGTCATGGCTCCAGATTTTATCGTTTCCATGCCGAAGGTTAAAACCCATCATTGGTCCGGCGTTACATTGAGCATGAAAAATATGTTTGGTGTCGTCCCAGGGGTGAAATACGGCTGGCCCAAGAACATCCTGCACTGGCGAGGAATCCAGCAAAGCATCGTTGATCTCGTGGCCACTGTACCCATTAACTTTGTAATTGCTGACGCCATAGTTTGCATGGAGGGCAACGGGCCGCTGGCGGGAAGCAGCCGACGGCTAAATCGAATCCTACTTGCCGATGACCCGGTAGCCGCAGACGCAACCTGCGCCAGATTGATGGGCTTTGTCCCCGAGCGAATCCCTTGCATTCGGCAGACCTCCGAATTCCTCGGCAACTTGGCGCCGCCACTCATCGACATGCTTGCTTGTGCCGCGACAGCGCCAGCAATCCCTTTTGCCACAGTGCCGGAATTTGAATGGTTGCGCGATGCGACCTGTCCCGCAGAAGATAGATTTCGATGATCCCGCGTCCCAAAGCCCCTTTGCCCTCCGTCTCCGCCACGCGGCTTGACTACTACGACACAACTTGGTTTTTATTCATGGCCGCCATTGTGGCCTTGGCAATTCGCCTCAGTGTTAAGGCGCGGTGGCTCTCACCAGCCTGCCTTACTCAGCGCTCGCTGGCTCTTCAAGGACTCGGACTCGGCATGCTCATTCTGACATCAGTGCTGATCGCCAGGATTCGGGGCCGACGCTCGCCAGCCGCGGAGTTAGGCTGGCGCATCCCCAGGCCTTCCTACCTGGTGATCGCCGTTGCAGGGGGCACCGGCATGGCGCTCGCGGTCGTTATCACGGTTTGGAGGACCTCCCCGCTCGTCCCGAAAATGGGCTTGGGCGAAGGCGTGATCCTTGCTGTCGTGCGCACTCCGCTATTGGAAGAATCGCTTTTTCGAGGTTGTCTGCTCCCCGCCGTCGCGGGTTCGGTCGGTTTACCGGGTGCTGTCGTCATTACCTCGCTCGTTTTTGCACTTTCCCATCACCCGCCTACGGTCTTGCAGTGCGTATGCTTCACGCTGGCCGGCATGCTTTATGCCTGGATGAGAGTCGCCTCGCAATCGACCGCAGCGGCGACCCTGATGCATGCCAGTTATAATCTGGTGTTGCTGGGCTGCGCGACATTCGCCCTGCATTGACTGCCAATTTGGGCCGCGGGCCGGCACCGAGTGCCGATATTGTTGGAAAGAGAAATCAACGGAGAACTCATCTGAACCCCTCGAAGCCCAAACGTAGCTGGAAACCAACGCGCGTTCAGATCCGGGCGAGCGAAGCAGCCCGGGAGCAAGCCGATCGCGAGGCCGCATGCGTTCCGTGGCCGCAACTGCTCAAAGCCCGGCGGGATTATGTGCGGTGGCAGGAATATTATCTTTGGACTCTTGCTATAGAGGAGACCGAGGGGCACTTTCCCTCGTGGCTAGTCGATGACGTCGACAAGCACGCGCGCGGCTACCTGCGCTATGCCGCCGAGTACAGCCTCCATCACAAGTATGCCCTGCGTCCGAACACCTCCTGGCGCTTGCTCAAAGAGTGGATCGACGATTACGTTTTCCGGAGGCCCTGGAATAAGGGATGGATGTATGCGGTGGGCTACTACGCGGTGAAAGATCTCACCTCCCTGCGCGACCTCACCTATTGCGATTGGTGTGTTGAGGCCTGGAAGCACAACAAGCCGCTCCGGTATCCAACGTTTCATGAATGGCGCAAGGCTTCCGAGCAGGTGAGCGACGAGATTCTTGACCAGCTGGAAATGCGCGACGACCGCCGCGAGATGATCAAGCAGATGCGCTGTGTGCGGCCCCGGACGCTGCAGATGGCCGTCGATAAATACGTCGCGTGGAAAGCATTCGCGCACTGGGCGCGCGTCCCGCTCGAGGAGTTTTCGCAATTGCCAGACGTTGTGGAGCGCGAGCTACAAATCAGGTGTCCTGGCTTCCTCGAAGAACACGGCGCCGCTCGACAAAACCCCCGCATCTTCGATTCGTTGATGTATTGGATTGAAGATCACCACTTTCACCGAGCAAAGGAACAAGGGTGGTTCGACGCATTGCTTTACGAGGTAGAACTTCACCCTCGTCACGCCCGCGCCCAGGACTACTGGATTGACTGGGAGAATGGGTGGACTCGAATAGGGCGGCCGGGCTATCCGTCCCTTGAAAGTTGGACTGCGGCGCTCGATAAGTTCACGTTTGAGCCGGAAGCCTGAGACTCACAAAGGCACCGCTTCGCGTGCGTGTAATACCCATTGCCGCGAATCGTGCGGTCACACTTGGGACAGATCAGGTGGTGTGCGAGGTGCGCGCGGTTCCGGTTAGATTCTGTGACATCTCCCACTCGTGGCAACCATCCCCGTACGACAGGCGTACACGCCTTCCGATTGACCTTTTCCGGATGCTCGTGGCAGAACTTACGAATCGCTCGCTCGGTTAGTCCTGGCAGCAGGTCAGCTCCCATCCACGCCCCGACGGTTGTGTGGCTAACTCCGAGCAGTCGCCCAGCTTCCCGCTGGCTGTACCTGGTGGGAACTCTGACCCTGCCGGACACGCCGTTACGTGATAAGCGCACATAGATGGCGTTCATGCTGTGATGGTTCCCCGCTGCCAGACATCTAATGTTCTTCTCGCCTGACAAGAACATCAGCGAACCATGCGCCTTGGCTGACCACTGAATCGCCGGCGCGTGGGGTACGGAGATCCCGAGTTTACGGACTTGCCAATTCAGCGTATGCCGGTTCCAACTTGGATTCTCCCGCAGTAGGGCCTCTCTTATCTGCTGGACTTCGGTAGGGCCTCGAGTATATGCAGCTTTGAGCCTTAAAACGCCCTCTTCGCTCCAAATAGCGTGCTTTCCGCGCGCATCGCCCCGGTCATCACGCAGATGCCTTATTGCGCTCAATATTTCGCCCGGCGTGCGCCCTGGATACTTCTCCCGGATCGTGACGACCATCAGACGAACGTGGGCTGGGCAGGCATGCAGCACTGACAGCAGCATTTCTTTAGCCTGAGGAAGCTCCACCAACGAAACGAGCTTTGCCTCACGCCCGTTTGCCCTGCCAGCGCCGTTTCCCCGGGCGTCCTTGATCCTCGCAGTCGGCTCCCCCTTCGCTTGGAACTGCGGGTGGCCAGGTTGCCAATCTACTCCATCACTGTAGTGTTTACTGTCGAATCCTTTAGCCTCCATGGTGGTGCACCTCTCCTTCGCACGCTGGGAACAATTACGCTTCCCCCTCCCAAGGTCGAAGTCGGGTCAAAACAGATGTGCGCGTTGTGCTCTGGCTGGCAGGCCCAGTCGCGAGAAGCGCGGCCTTGCCTCGCCGCGAGGCTCGACTGCGGCACACGCGAGGCTTCACGCTCGCCTTACAGTTTGCGGAAACGATGAGGAAGAAGAGCATAAACCCTCGCTTCTGGCTTATTCTCTACATCACATCGCAAAAGTCAAGCTATATGTTGTAACTTGGTTACTACAGACGGTTATCAACCATGGTCCACATCCCGAACTCTCAGCTGCCGGACGACCGTCCCGCAACAGCGTTCCGCCGCGCCTCACCAACAGCGACTTCGGCCACCCAGCGGCTGACGCTGACGCCTGCGCTCCTTGCCGCTGCCACAATGTCCGTGTATTCATCAGGGCTGACAATTACTTGCAGCCGCCTCGAAAGCTGTTGCCGTTCGCGTCGGCGCAACGAGCGGCCCGCAGTCGTACTGATCCGGGATCTTCTCCGAGACATGGTAATCGCTCCTTCGATAGCAGGGGACCACGCCAGGGCGGCGGGTAGGGCACAGTGCCTTGAATTTAGGAAAAGAGTATGGTAGATAAATTAGGACAGCAAAAATATTAAGTTAGTGATGTAACTAGGTTGGTAATCTGTTTGCTCTGCGGGACTTAGAGGCCAGATTTGATGCGCTCCCGGATCCGGCGGCCGTTCTCCGTCAGGTGCACGAAGACGCCGCGGCGACCCTGGATCCTTCGACGCTCGACCAAATCGAGTTTTTCCATCTGGTCGACCTCGCGGCTAAGCACCGCGGGGCCAATCTTTAGCTCGTGCGAGATCGACCCCATCGAGGCCGAGCTTTCTTCCCGTCGTAAACCCACCAGATCAAGGATTCGCTCGTACGTCGGCCGCAGAGCTTCCCCGGAAGCGCGGAAATGCAATCCCGCAAGCACTAGTTCAGCCTCGCGCAAGGCCGCCCTCGCCGTGAAGCGGCTTGAGCTGATGCCAATCACCGAGGCCGCTCTTTCAATATCACGCTTCTCTTCAACTGTGACGTGAACCTGAATTTTGGAGCCCAAGCCCTGCCGCGCACGGCGCCCGAGGCCTGCTCCGCCCGTCTTACGCTGCTCTTCGGATTTGTTTGCCATTGACTCGGCACATTACTGCAACTGAGCCGAAACTGCAACCCATTCGGCCCGGCATGCCGGGTCTCGCTTCAGTGACAACGGTCAGGGCCTCCCATGGAAAACCAGCGGGCTCTAGCACGCTGGATCCTGACGGGAAAGCCCCATTTCGACGGTCAATATAATAGTCACCCGAGAGGCTCAAATGTTACGCAGGTGTAGAAATATATTTCCCCCATCGGGACGGCTACTTGGAAGCGCCGATTATATCGGCGATAATCAACCCTTCGCGGAAACCAGCGTATGGCTAAAACGGATGATCGCCTGCAATCCGTACCGGAATTGAGTCGCGCTGCCGGAGCACAGATTCCCCAAAAGGGCGACAGCGACCTTGTCGTCGCGGCGCTTCAGGCGGGAGACCGCGACACGCTTACCCTCTGCTATTCGGCGTATTACCGCGAGATGGTCGATCAGGCAATGATCTACGTTCACAGCCGCGCAGCAGCGGAGGAGGTTGT
Organism: Terriglobia bacterium; assembly: GCA_050745325.1. Classification (GTDB taxonomy): domain Bacteria; phylum Acidobacteriota; class Terriglobia; order UBA7540; family UBA7540; genus RH2-MAG17b. The sequence continues at coordinate 253 of JBOGJY010000024.1, read as the reverse complement.
GCAAGATACGTGGACCGCGGTCATTGAGAGCCTCCCAACCTTTAAGGGGCACTGCTCGATCAAGACCTGGGTTTTCAGGATTCTTGTCAAAAAAGCCAAGCGAAGCTGGTGGCGGGAATCGCGTCTGGCCGCAATTAAACGTGTGCTGAGTCCTGGAGTTGGCGGCGCCCCGTTTGATTCCGCCGGCTCCTGGGCCTCTCCGCCCAAGCGCTGGTCTCAGACTCCTGAAGAATTGCTCCTCTTGGGCGAATTC
>JBOGJY010000023.1:0-6838 GCA_050745325.1 Terriglobia bacterium | reverse complement strand
ATTACTCGATATTGGCAGCGGGGCCGGGTTTCCCGGCCTAGCGCTAAAAGTTGCCGTGCCGGAGCTCGCCGTCACACTGCTCGAGCCGGTGGCCAAAAAGCGGGCATTCCTCAAAGAGGTAGTGAGATGCTGCGGTTTTTTGCAAGTTGAAGTTAGGCCGGAGAGGTTACGCAGGTTACGCGATATAGGGGAGATAACCCAATACAATGCTATTACGGCGCGGGCGGTGGGTTCAGTGGAAGATCTCGTAGCGGAAGCATCTCCCCTGTTGAAGCAATCGGGTCGCCTTTATTTATGGCTCTCGAAGGAACAAGCGCACGACCTGGAAAAGAGCCCTTCGTGCGTGGAGTGGCTTAGGATGCTCGATGTTCCTCATAGCCGGGAACGGGTCATTCTAATAGGCAGCTTGAAAGGCGGTTGTTCCACGTGAAACATCTGGGTGGCATTCGGCTGGCGAGCGGCCAAAAAGTTATTCTTACGACATTCAGCATGGACCGAGCGCCGTCCAATAGGTTTCACGTGAAACACACAAAATCTAAACCTTTCGCACTTGTCATCCCAGCCCACTTTTGTTAGAGTCAAAATTCCTTACTTAGCTTGCCAGGGATAAATGTGGGCCGGATCATTGCAATTGCCAACCAAAAAGGTGGTGTAGGTAAAACCACCACTGCCATCAACCTGGCCGCCGCACTGGCGAAGCAGGAGATGTGGACCCTTCTCATCGATTGTGACCCCCAAGCCAACACCACTGCCGGCCTCGGTTTCGCCAAAGATCCCGCCCGCCGCTCGATCTATCACGGTTTACTGGCGGACACACCTTTCGAGCAGCTTGCACAGCCGACCGGCATCGAGGGCTTATTTTTGATTCCGTCGGAGAAGAACCTGGTTGGGGCCACCTTAGAGCTTGCGGACCGTGACCACCGTGAACAGGCTCTGCGCCAACGGCTTGAGCCGCTCCGCTCCAAATACAATTTCATTATCATTGACTGCCCTCCGGCGCTTGACCTCCTCACGCTCAACGCCTTGGTGGCGGCGGATTCCGTCCTCGTCCCGGTCCAGTGCGAATACTTTGCCCTCGAAGGCGTCTCCGAATTGCTGGACACTCTGATTCGTATTCGCCGCTCGCACAACCCCAAGCTCTCGGTCGAGGGCATTCTTCTCACCATGTACGACGACCGCACCAACCTCTCCCACCAAGTTAGGGACGATCTGCGCGATTTCTTCGGCGATCAGGTTTTCGACACCGTCATCCCGCGCAATGTCCGCCTAGCCGAGGCGCCGAGCCACGGCAAGCCTATTTTCCTTTACGATCCGGCCTGTAAGGGCGCGGAAACCTATCTTCAACTTGCTACGGAGGTCATCCATCATGACCAGAAAGGCTCTGGGGCGGGGGCTTAACGCCCTGCTGGGCGACACGGCGGCGGCCATTGGAGCCGCCGGCTCTATTGAGATGAATGCGCCTAATGATACTAATAAGACTAGTGCGACAACCGTTGGCCTCGATCAAATTCCAGTCAACTTGATTGACCCCAATCCGTTTCAGCCCCGCCGCGTCATCTCGGAACAACAGCTTAGGGAGCTTGCGGATTCAATTCAGGCCACTGGCGTGGTACAGCCGGTGCTGGTTCGCAGGGTGGGAGAGCGGTATCAGCTTGTGGCGGGCGAGAGGCGATGGCGCGCCGCGGCACTGGTCAATCTGCAGACGGTGCCCGCGGTGATTCGGGATCTGCCGGATCGTGAGGCGCTCGAAATTGCGATTGCGGAAAATGTCTTGCGGGAGGATCTGTCAGCGATTGAAGTGGCGCGGGCGTTTCAATCTCTGCACGAGAAATTCGGCTATAGCCACGAGGAAATTGCCACCCGGCTGGGGATGGACCGCTCGACCGTCACCAACACGCTGCGCCTGCTAAAACTTCCTATAGTCATTCATCAACTGATTGAAGAAAAGTCAATCACCTCCGGACACGCGCGCGCTTTACTGGGGTGCGCCACACCCGAATTGCAAATTCAACTGGCTCAGCGGGTTATCAAGGAGGGGCTTTCGGTGCGGGAGGTGGAGCGGCTGGTGACCGCGCCGAGTCCTCCTCCGCCGAGATCAGACCGTGAAGAGCCAACCGCTCCCAAGCAAGATCCGAACCTGCGCGCCGCCGTTCTTGAGATGGAGCGGACACTTGGGACAAAGGTGAAAGTTGTAGGTAATGAGACGAGTGGGCGCATTGAGATTAGCTATTACTCGGCGCAGGACCTGAACCGGCTGTATGATTGGATTGCCCGCAAGTAGGCATTACAATTGCGGTTGTAGCGGCGGCCTTGGGCCGCCGGTTTTTTACATCGCATGGATGCTGCCGCACCCCAAAGCTATGGCTGTGGGTGGCGCACTCAGGCGCGCTATAGGTTAGAATTACCGACACGAACCATGCGTCTCACCACGGCGGAGCAACGCGAACGGCAAAACGCGGCGAATGGGCAGCCGCGGGACGCCAACAAGCTTCTCGATTTTGTTCCGCGGGAAGTGTATCCGCTCCATAACCCGCAAAAAGACATCCCGCGAATTGCAAAAGACGAAAAGCTGATGCGGCTCATTGAAGACGCCGTGCAGAAAGTGCCCACCGCGCACAGCCTCATCCTGGGCGATGCACGACATATGACTGAGTTCGCGCCGGGCGCCGTTCAGCTTGTAGTCACCTCACCGCCGTACTGGACGCTGAAGGAGTACCGCCGGTCAGATGGACAAATGGGCCACATCGAAGACTATGACGAGTTTCTTGGCGAACTCGATAAAGTATGGAAGCACTGCTACCGGGCATTGGTGCCAGGCGGACGCCTTGTCTGTGTGGTTGGTGATGTATGCCTTTCAAGGAGAGAGAACTCCGGGCGGCACACCGTTGTTCCTCTCCACGCTTCTATTCAAGAGCACTGCAGGAAGATTGGGTTTGATAATCTTGCCCCCATCGTTTGGCATAAGATTGCAAACGCCGTCTACGAAGCCGCTAACGGTGGAGGTTTCCTTGGCAAACCCTACGAACCCAATTCAGTCATCAAGAATGATATCGAATTCATTCTGATGCAACGTAAGCCCGGTGGGTATCGAACGCCCGATGTGGCGACGCGCGTCTTGAGCGTGATTTCTGACCAGAATCATAAGCGATGGTTCCAGCAGATATGGTATGGATTAACGGGCGCCTCGACGCGCAATCATCCGGCTCCGTATCCGGTTGAGCTTGCGGAGCGCCTCATACGGATGTTCAGTTTTGTCGGCGATACGGTGCTCGACCCGTTCCTAGGTTCAGGCACAACCACAGTTGCCGCAGCGAAAGCCGGGCGCAACAGCATCGGCTTCGAGGTAGATGAACACTATTTTGAAATGGCCCACAAGCGGATTGCGAACGAGACATCCACGCTATTTAGCCGGAGGACTATCAGCGTTCGAGGATTGAACAGTTTAAATGAGCCTAGACCTTAAAATTCAACGCCGCCTGCGGGCTGCTGTCAAGCATTTCTGGAGTACGCGGGAGACACAAGCACAGCGGCAGGGTGCATCCTCCGGGAACAAGGACGCGGGAGCGCGCTCTGCCGTCACGGGCGGAGCCCAAATGAACGGCTTCGTTAATCTTGTGCGGGAGCTCCTGTGCGAGAACGGGCTTCCCCAAGCCCACGTTTACTGCGCAAAGTCTATCGAGCTTCCCGGCTGGTATCGACCCGAGAAAAAGTGGGATCTTCTTGTCGTGGCCGACGGCAACCTCGTTGCAGGCATCGAATTCAAATCGCAAGTGGGCTCTTTCGGAAACAACTACAACAACCGCACTGAGGAGGCGATTGGAAGTGCTACCGACATTTGGGCCGCTTACCGGGAGGGGGCTTTTAAGCCCTCCGGGAGGCCGTGGCTCGGCTACTTGATGCTGCTTGAGGAATCGCCGGGATCGCTCGCTCCGGTGCGAGCTCGAGAGCCGCACTTCAAGGTCTTCCCGGAATTCGAAGAGGCGTCTTACGCAAAACGCTATGAGATCCTTCTCACCAAGCTCGTCCGTGAACGGCTATACGACGCGGCTTGCTTTCTGATGTCAAATGCTTCCGACGGGCCTCGTGGCCGCTATGACGAGCCTGCCGCGGAACTCAGCTTCCAAAGCTTTGTCGGGTCGCTGATCGCGAAAGCAATTGCCGTGGCAAAGAGTAATAGCTAGGGTCGGAGTAATCTGCAGCCATGAGGAAGGAATACGATTTTTCCAAGGGTGAACGCGGGAAGTTTTTCCGTTCCAGCGTTCATCTGAACATCCCGATTTACTTGGAACCGCAGGTTGCCGAGGCCGTCCGGGAACACGCCAGGAAGAGATGCATCACCATGAGGTCGCTCGTCAACGAGTGTCTGCGCAAAAACCTCCGCGCGGCAAGGCGACGCAGGTAGAGCCGGGTTGTTTTTACCCCGACGCGCTCGCACACATCGCAAAAAGCTGCGATTTTTGCGCCACCCACGAATAAGAAAAGACCTTCCGCTCGTAGCATTGGTTCGGCGTCCTCGGGGCTCTGACAGAGAAGCCACTGATGCGACGCGGCGGATGCCGGACCCCAGAACGCGATTGTGAGTGCCAGCCGCTAGTGTATATTCTTCGTAGGATCCCTTGAGCTAACTGCTCGGTCCGAAGAGCAACTCCCAGGCGCTCGGAAGGGCGCGACGGTCCAGTGACCTGTCCCGGCATCGGTTCGCCGATGCCGGGATGGCTGGGTCGCCGCGGGGTTTTGCTCGGGCGATCAATAAACGAGGCGGTCACCTACTATGCGTCAACGCTCAGCTTCTCCACCATTGGAGCCTTTCACCACGTTCATTCTAGGCGCAGGGTTCTCAAAATGTGCCGACCTGCCGCTTCAAGGCGAATTCTCGACACTGCTACTCTCCGAAGAATTTGAAACCGAGCTCGACAAGACCATAACCAAAGCCCTGCAAGGATTCCTGAAAGTCGCCTTCGGTTGGGAGAGAGGGCGGGCGCTGCCCGCGTTAGAGGACGTGTTCACCTGCATTGATTTGGCTGCAGGGTCAGGGCACAACTTGGGAATCAGGAAATACACGCCGAAATACTTGCGCGCGATCCGCCGCATGGCGGTTCATAGAATCTTCTCTGTACTCGATCGGAGCTTCTCCTATTCATCGGACATCGAGGCCTTGTTGCGCGAGTTTTGCCCGAGCGAGGATTCCCGTTGTGCGTTCGTCGTATTGAACTGGGATATCGTTCTTGAGAAACACATCCGACGTGTTGCCCCAACAGCCGCAATAGACTATCGATGCTTTTGCTTCGACTGGAACGCTTGCCAGCCCTCCCCAATAGGTCACGGCGTTCCGATATGTAAAATCCATGGATCGAGCAACTGGGTGTACTGCGATAATTGCAAGTCCTTATTCTTCGATCTTGAGCAGAAACTGCCGCTACAAACGAAGGCGGGGCTGATCAAGGCGGACTTTCGCCTCTTGGACTCGCGGTTCAGCAACGCGAGGTTTGACGCCACGCTGGGTATTGCAGCGGAGGCAAGAAACTGTAAGTTTTGCGGATTTCCGGTCTCTTCGCATATTGCTACATTTAGTTATACTAAGTCCTTTCGGACACACGCCTATGCCTCCGTGTGGTATCACGCCGAAAGGCTGCTGGCGGACTCCACCCACTGGGTTTTCATCGGGTACTCGCTTCCGGAAGCGGACTTTGAACTAAAACAGATATTGAAATCAGCCAGCCTTAGGATGCAACATCAACGGACGAAGGCGAAGAAAACCATCGACGTTATCGTCCTGGACGATCATAGAACGCAGGAAAAGTACGAGGCGTTTTTTGGAGCGGATACTGTCCGCTGCTTCCAAGCTGGATTACCGGGATACCTCGCAGGACTCGGAAACCCAAAATGCGTTGAGGACGCGACGACGCATCCGAAGAAATCAAGGAGCGGGTAGCCACGGCATGATGTTTATGCCGTGGGCATCTCCGATTTTTCGGCGCATACAAGCCCACGGGACAGAAATCGTCCCGTGGCTATCTGCGCAGTGGCAATCCAATGTTCCGGTCGAGTCGGTTCACTCGGAAGCGGGTAGCCACGGCATGATTTTCTATGCCGTGGTATTGCAATCCCCGAAGGAAAAACCCACGGCACACAAACCGTGCCGTGGCTACCAACTTTTGCGCGGGCCAGCGCTAGCTCGGGTCGGCGGCTGACGGGATCCGTCAGCCGATCTGCTCTGCCAGCTCGACAATGATCCCCTCGGGGCCGCGCACGTAGCAGAGCCGGTACATGTCCTCGTAGCACTCCAGCTCGCCCACGAGCTCAGCGCCGCGGGCTCGCAGGCCGGCGACGACGGCGTCGATGTCTTCGACGGCGAATGCGACATGGCGGATGCCCGGTGTGTTCGCCGGCGCGTGTCGGTTGCCGCCCTGGCTAGACGGCGTGTGGAATTTCGTCAGCTCGAGTCGTCCGTGGCCGTCCGGGGTCTGCAGCATCGCGATCTCTAACCGGACGCCGTCGAGCCCCACGACGCGGTCCACCCAGCGGCCCTCGACCCGCCCCTCTCCCTGCAGCTCGAGTCCAAGTTCGACGAAGAACTCGGTTGCGGCCGCGAGGTCGTCAACCACGATGCCGACGTGCTCCATCCGTTTGATCGTCATGTGTTCTATGGTAACGAATCCAGGTTCGAGCCACAACGCCAGGGGCCGGAAAGGACGTGCTCCAGCAGGGAAATCTTCTTCGAGTCCGAAGAACGCGATATCAATCACACGGGCGCGCACGCCACAGCAACGCCAGGCGCCCAGCTATTACATGCCGAAGGGCCGCCCACGGGCGCTCCTTCGCGCTCACAGGTATTGGC
>JBOGJY010000022.1:0-1945 GCA_050745325.1 Terriglobia bacterium | reverse complement strand
GGTCTTTACTCTTTAAAAACCGGCGGCCAGAGGCCGCCGCTACAAAACCATCCCGGCATCTGGCCGGCAAGCCTGGGGATAACCGCCTACCAGAAATAAGTTACGGCGAAGCAACAATAGAATTAATTAATGCGATTAAAGCCTTGACAAGGCATTCGGACTGGAATATGATGCTGAAACGTTTAAGCTCGCGCTGTGCGCTGTCAGAAGCTAATCTGGGGTATTCAGTTGGACGCATTGAGAGGGTTCCGTTTCGAGGAGAAGCAGCGCGGAAGCGATATTCCAACTGTTCGTTTCCCTGGAAACTGGAGGCGAAGCCATTCCAAGGCTACAAAAAATATTTTATTGACATCAGAGGCCTGTGCGTTTATAGTTCGCGCATCGAACAAACTATAGTTCGAGCTTTGAACAAAGTGTGAAACGCGGCTGATGGATACGCAAAGACGCGCCAGGATTAGTGTTAAGCGCATAGCGGGATTCGCGCGATAGGGCGCCGGTAGCGGCGGCCCCGGTGGCCTTGGCTGGCAAGGCACCGGCGCTACGAAGTTCGATTGTCCGGTTATTTACGAAACGCTGCAGGAGCGGCCGGTTTGAGAACGCCCTGCCGGGCGGGGGGGGCGTTGCAGACTTTAACTGAAGACAAGAGGAGGAAGATCTTCATGAAACAAGAAGCATCCAGATTTAGATTATTGCGGATGAATGCAGGTAAGTTTCTGTTGCTACTCCCGGCCCTGTTCCTGGTTGTGGGCTGTCTCGGCCTGCAGGCGCAGGATTTGGGATCGATTGCGGGCACGGTGACGGACCCCTCCGGCGCGGCGATGCCCGGTGTCACCATTACCGTTACAAACCAACTCCGGGGCAACGTCGTCCGGACCCTCACCACAAACTCCGCAGGCAGCTACGCCGTTCCCGATCTTCCGGCTTCCACATACTCCCTGCGCGCAGAAAAGACTGGCTTCACCGCCGCATTGCATTCGGACCTGGTTTTGAACGTCCGGAGCCAGGTGCGCGTGGACTTTCAGCTCACGGTGGGCGCGGTGACGCAGCAAGTGACCGTAACCGCTCCGTCGGTTCACCTTCAAACCGAGAATGGGGCTGAGAGCCAGGAGATCACGGGCAAACACGTGGCGGAAATTGACACCGACGGCCGCAACTTCATCCAACTAGCCACGCTGGTTCCAGGGGCCTCCGGCCAATCCCTAGTCGGCTCGTTGAACGTGCCCGTCGGCGTCACCGCCAACGCGGGCATCAATTTTAACGGCGAGCGCCAGGCCCACAACGTGTTTTCCGTCGATGGCCAGGAAAACTACGATCGCGGCTGCGGCGGCTGCATTGAGATTGTTCCCGACCAGGACGCGATTGCTCAGTTTAACGTCCTCACCAGCAGCGCCTCCTCAGACGTGGGCGCGGGCTCGGGCGGAAACGTCCAACTCATTTTGAAAAGCGGCACCTCGCAGTATCATGGCGAGGTTTTTGAATTCAACCGCAACACGTCCTTTGACGCGGGCAATTTCTTCACCAATTCTGCGAATAAACCAAAACCCAAGCTCGACATCAACAATTTCGGTTTCAACATCGGCGGACCGATTGCCCTTCCCGGTCATGCTAAGAAAACTTTCTTCTTCGCCGAACTCGACTGGCGAAAGTGGATACAAGGCAATACCTACACTCCGAACGCGCCGCTTGCCGCGTGGACGACAGGGGACTTCTCCAAAAGCAGCCCGGTGATCCTGGATAAAACCAAGCCTGTTGCGTGTCCCGGAGGGGGCACTTGCTATCAGCCCTTCCTCGGCAATGTGATTCCAGGCGGTACGGGCGGCATGTTGAATGCTAACGCGTTGCTTTTGGCGCAGCCCAACTTCATTTTCAATAGCGCCAACAACCCCAACGGCTCGGCGCAATTTATCGGGTCAGCCAGCGCGCCCATCAATGTGAACGAGCAGAT
>JBOGJY010000021.1:0-6235 GCA_050745325.1 Terriglobia bacterium | reverse complement strand
CGCCGGTCTTTACTATTTAAGAACCGGCGGCCAGAGGCCGCCGCTACAGCGCCACGCTAAACCTTCGGCAGCACGATGCCCTGTTGCGATTGATACTTGCCCTTCTTATCTTTGTAAGAAATCTCGCAAATTTCATCGGACTCGAAAAACACAATCTGGCACAGCCCTTCGTTTGAATAGACGCGCGCAGGCAACGGCGTGGTGTTCGAAATCTCCAGCGTGACATAGCCTTCCCACTCCGGCTCAAGCGGTGTCACGTTCACAATAATCCCGCAGCGGGCGTAAGTGGACTTGCCGACGCACACGGTCAGGACGGAGCGCGGAATTTTGAAATACTCCACAGACCGCGCCAACGCAAATGAATTCGGCGGCACGATGCAGACCGGCCCGTTAAACTCTACCAGCGATCGCGCGTCAAACGCCTTAGGATCGACAATCGTACTGTTGACGTTGGTGAAAATCTTGAACTCATCCGCTACACGCAGGTCGTAGCCATAAGACGAAAGACCATAGGAGATAACCCCTTGGCGCACCTGGCTCTCCGCAAAGGGATTAATCATGTCATGCTCCCGCGCCATCCGCTTAATCCAGCGGTCACTTTTGACGGACATTCAATTAAACCTCGTTTTCATTTTATTCAATCGGAGTCTCAATCCGGTAGTATCTTAAGTTTGATGTAGCGGCGGCTTTATGCCGCTACAATATGGCGGGGTAAACCCGCCGCTACACCCGAAACTACGACACCACCCTCAATCCCATCATTTTCCTGTTCCTAACCTTGGAAAGAGCCCTCTTTCCGCAGTGTGCGCCTCGCACCTTCAAGACCCTCGCGGCTGGAGATTTCGGGCTCCAAGATTTAGGGTATGCTTTAATGCCAAGCGAAGCATCATATTATAGGCGAAAGCCCTTGACAATGCCGAACCGCATTCTCTAGGATAGAACTTCTTTCTTTTCCAGGAGATCGGCGTGATTAAACACGATATCGTGAACCAAGTTGTAGATCGCACCGGGATCACCAAGACCAAGGCCGAGATTGCCGTAGAGACGGTTTTTGAAGCGATGAAGAAAGCCTTGGCAAAGGGCGATCGGATTGAACTGCGTGGATTTGGCGTGTTCAACGTCCGGCCTCGCAAGACGGGCATTGGCCGCAATCCGCGAACCGGCGAAGAAGTGAGCATCCCCCCCGGTAAAGCAGTGCGATTCAAGCCTGGAAAAGATCTGCAGTCCGTTTAATCCCTCCGCCTTTCCCCCGCACCGCGCGAGAGCGAAGAGATCAGGCCTGGAGTGTGTCTATGGGCAATGGATTCCAAGGCTTGCCGCGGCTCTCGCTTGCGGAGCAGACGGGTCTCCCGGCGCCGAAAAGACGGCGTTTGGATTTTCGGCCGTTTCTTTGGCGCATCCTGGGATCGCTCCCTTTTTGCATTCTTTTATTCCTGCTGACCCTTCTTACCACGCTGATCGTTGGGGTTCATCTGGCGCAGAATTATGCCGCCCGCGTTCCCATCTTTGACCTCGATATTTCGTGGAGCTTTTTCGCGCAACTCCTTAGCCACCCCGCCCGCCTGTGGACCGGCGCGCCCTACGCCTTCACCACCGTCGGAATCCTGCTTGCGCACGAACTTGGGCATTACTTCACATGCCGGTATTACCGCATCGACGCGACTTACCCATTTTTCATTCCTGCCCCCACCGTGGTAGGCACGTGGGGCGCCTTTATCCAAATCCGGTCGCCGCTCGTTACCCGGCAAGAGCTTTTTGACGTGGGGATCTCCGGCCCCATTGCGGGCTTTGTTGTGGCGATACCGATGCTGGTGATTTCGGCCTGGAATGCGGGAACCCGGACGGCCCTTCCCCCGTCCAATAGCCTGATCCCAGGGCATCCGCTTCTGCTCTCGCTGCTCGTCAAGTGGTTCCATCCCGGCATTCAAATCCCACGATTGGCGCTGACGCCAACGGGTTGCGGTGTTTGGGTGGGGCTCTTCGTAACGGCGCTAAACCTGATCCCCATCGGCCAGCTCGATGGTGGGCATATTTTCTACGCTGTCTTCGGGCGCGCGCATCGTTACGTCTCCATCGGGTTCTTTGCCGCCCTTATTCCGATGGGCTACTTCTTTTGGCCGGGATGGTGGGTTTGGGCCGTTCTCATGATCGTGATCGGCTTGCGGCATCCGGCCCCTCTCATCGATTCACAACCGCTCGACCGCCGCCGCAAGCTCCTCGCCCTCAGCGCGCTCGCCATGTTTATCCTCTGTTTCATGCTGCGGCCCATGATTGTGACTTAGCCCAATTGACACCGATAGTTGATAACTCTGTAGTAGTTGGTCGAGTCTTAATTGTTCTTGTTTCTGGCTTGACGGGCGCTAGTCTGAGTGGTAAAAGGAAGCTAGCTTGGGGGATTTGTGTTGGTGACGTCACTGTAAGCAACGAAGGCGGAGACCGTGGTAACTCCTGCTAACGAAGCTGAATGTTGTTGTATGCTGGGCGAAGCGCCAGTAGTTGAGGTAACGTTAAGGCGCGATATCCAATTCCCGCATTCCCAGTTGCCCCATCCTTGTCGTTCGCAATTCAAGCCCTTTTCAGCGATCTGTAAAACGGAGCGCATTCGGCGTCCCTTGGTCTCTTGTAATTTCTTGCGGCCTAATTTCTTACGGACGAATCCTAGTGTGGAGGAGAGTAACATGAAAAAGCAAGCACTCTTGCTGATGGCCCTAGCAGTCTGTGCATTCACACTCCTGCCGGTAAAGAAGAGCCGCGCGGATAACCTCTACGGGACAATCCGCGGTTTGGTTAAGGATCAATCGGGCGCCGTAATTCCGGGCGCAACGGTCAAGGTGACGAATACAGGGACAGGTATTTCGCGTGAGGTTACCAGCCTGGGGGACGGCAGCTTTGAGGTCTTGAACCTTCTCGTACCCGCCACCTACAACGTCACGGTTGAAAAGAACGGATTCAAAAAATATACCGGCGCCGGCATTCACCTTAACGTCAACCAGGTTTACGTTGTGAACGCCGCCCTGCAAGTAGGCGCTGCTACACAGCAGGTCACGGTGCAAGCGAACGCCGCGCAGATTGATACCACCAGCATGCAACTGGGAGCGTCGATCACGGGCAGCCAGATTGTGAACCTTCCCCTGAACGGGCGCAACTGGACCCAGTTGCAGCAACTCCAGCCTGGCGTTGTTTCTTCATCAGATCGTTTTGGCTCGGGCACGATGGGCACGGATTTTTCGACTAATGGGGCAGAAACTCAGCAAAATATGTTTTTGATCAACGGGATTGACTCCACCGACATCTCAATGAACAACCTCAATATTATTCCCAGCCCGGACGCCATCGCGGAGTTTCGCATGGTCACAAGCACCATCAACCCCGAATACGGACGAAATTCAGGCGCGATTGTGAATGCGATCATCCGCAGTGGGACCAATCAAATCCATGGCGACGGATTTGACTTTTACCGCGAGACAAACCTCGACGCGCGCACTTTCTTCCAATCTACGGTCTCCCCTTTTCACCAGAACCAATTTGGAGGCACAGTTGGCGGTCCCGTGCTCTTGCCGCACATCTATGATGGAAGAAACAAGACGTTCTTTTTCTTTTCCTATCAGGGGACTCGGAACATTGTTCCTCAAGCCTTCAGCGTTCCCACTGTTTATAGTCCGAGCCAGCGGACGGGCCTTTTCCCGGATTTGGCCACTTCGGGCGGCTCTTCCGGCTTTTCGATGGTTGGGGAAAATGGAGCCACCTATCCTGCTGGGACGCCTTATTCCACACTCTTCCCGACGGGCCAGATTCCCCAAGCGGACTTGAATCCGCTGGCGGTGAAACTGATGAATCAGTTTGTGCCCTCGCCGAATGCGCCGAACAACGGTTACACCTTCAACCCTTCTATTGCTGGTCTCGAGGACCAAACCATCTGGCGGATCGATGAGAACATCCGGCAACAGGATTCTATCTTCGCCTACGGCTTCTGGGAGCGCCACCCAACCACGAGCTCGCTGCCTTTTTTTGGTTCCACGCTTCCTGGATTCGCAGAACTTGACGGTGATCACGCCCAAGAGTATCAGCTTTCGTGGAACCACATCTTCTCACCGACCACGGTCAACGAAGCGCGGTTTGGCTACTATCGTTACAATTATAATAACGTCGTGCCTGCAAATCCTCTTAATCCAACCTCATATGGCTTTACAGGCATTAATCCGCAAAGCACAACCGATGCTTCCATTCCTGTCATTACGGTGACCGGCCTCTTCACTCTCGGCTTTAGTCCATACGGTCCGCAGCCCTACATCACTCAGACCTACCAAGCCGAGGACAATTTCTCCAAGATTGCCGGCCGCCACACGCTGAAATTCGGCTTCAGCATGGAACGCTTCGAGGAGTTTAACCCTTATCACGCCCGTCTGAGCGGGGTCTATTCTTACAACGGCGGCGGGACGTTCTCCACTGGTGATGCGGGAGCGGATTTTCTGCTCGGCTTGCCCGATTCCTTTCTCCAGCAAAGCGGAGCCATTAACAACGGGCGTTCCAGGGAATATTACAGTTACGGGCAAGATCAATATCAGGTCAGACCGAACTTCACCCTGACTTATGGCCTTGGGTGGGATATCGAAACGCCATATCTCAACCTTTATGCGGGCGGCGAGGCGGTGAATGAGTTTCGCCCAGGTCAGCAATCTACTGTATTCCCAACCGCTCCGGTGGGCCTTGTGTTTCCAGGCGACGCTGGAATCAACAGCGCAGGTGGACTTAAGACGCACCTCCGTGATTTCGCTCCCCGGATCGGATTCGCCTGGAGTCCAGACAGCTCGCGCAACTGGAGTGTTCACGCAGGATTTGGGATCTATTACAACCGGACGGAGGAAGAGCTTGCTCTGCAGAATTTAACCGCCCCCCCGTTCTCCCAAACTTCCGCCGGGGTTGGGGACATTGGCGGCAGCCCAAACTTCGCGGCACCGTTTACGGGCTGGTGCTCTGGGGCTGCAGGAGCACCTCCGGTTGCTTGCTCGGAACCCAACAAATTCCCGTTTACCCCTCCAGCGCCTGGCGCGATGGTAGACTTTAGCAACTTTGAGCCATTCTCTCTAAACGTGCAGAGCCCAAATTTGGGCTCCCCGATGTCCGAAAACTATAATTTGACGGTCGAGCGGCAACTTAATGATTCAACAACTCTTTCTCTAGCGTATGTGGGAAACGTCGGCCGCCACCTCGAGGGCGCATACGAGCTGAATCCTGCCGGTCAATTTCCGGGAGTGAATCCAAGCGCGGTAAGCTTAGGCTGCAATGCGTTTAACTTGGGGAGTTGCGATCCAGGGTCGTTCCGGTATGATCCGTCCGTCTTTGGTTCGATCGGACAGCAGTCCACCGAGTTTAACTCCAACTACAACTCGCTGCAATTGGAGTTGGATAAGCACCTCACCAAGGGTCTGCAGTTCACACTGGCGTATACCTACTCCCGGTACTTCGACTACACGTCCAATCTTGAAAATAACTCGTTCAATTCCCCGGGGATCAATCCGTTTGACTGGCATTCCATGTACGCTCCGTCGGCGAACGACGCGCCCAATCGATTGGTCATGAACTATTACTACACACTGCCGATTTACCACTTTATCCCCCACCTGCGGCAGCTTACCGATGGCTGGAGCTTGACGGGCATCACGACCTTCCAGTCTGGCTTTCCTATTGGCGTCTATGACAGTTCGTATTCATCGCTCACATGCAACGTGTCGTTCACCTTCTATGCCTGCCCCGACAGGCCGAACGTGGCCGGAGCGCCGCTCAACCTCGGCAATTCGCGCAACTATAGCTTGAACGGTGCGTCGAATTACCTGTTTAATCCCAGCGCCTTTGCGATTGCGAATGGGAGCATCGGCAATGCCATCCGCAACCCGGTTCGCGGGCCGGGTCTCAATGATTGGGATATGTCGTTGATTAAAGATATCCACTTTACCGAGTCCAAGTATATTGAACTCCGGCTGGATACATTCAACCTTTTCAACCATACACAGTTTCTTGGAACTTCAACGGGTAATGGCGGTGGGGTTGTGAGCGATGTAAACGATCCTCGTTTTGGCCGCGTGATCGCCGCGCACGGAGCGCGCATCTTGCAGTTAGCCGGAAAGATATATTTTTAGCGATTTAGCCCGGCCCTGAAGAATCCGTGGGTGAACTGCGGTTGTAGCGGCGGCCTCTGGCCGCCGGTTTTTAATAGTAAAGACCGGCGGCCAGAGGC
>JBOGJY010000020.1:0-7112 GCA_050745325.1 Terriglobia bacterium | reverse complement strand
CGGAGGATAGCTATCCCTCAGGCTAGTAGACAGCCGCGGCAGGCCGCGGTAAATTGGCGCACGGTTGGCGAAGGAAGTTGATCTCAATAAGCGCGGACGGTCGCGCCAGCAGAGTCGAGCACAGGGTAACTCGGTAGAATGACCATAGAGTTAGGAATTATATCAAGGCTTCGGATGCTTGATGAGCAAAGAGTGGGGTGACAAAGGAAGCGAAGAAGGCTATGCGTAGCTACTATCAAAATTTCTGCAGGCTGCTTTTTTGTGCGGCGCTGTGCCTGGGAATGCCCTTTATTTGCCTTTGCCAGAATACAGCCGGCTGGACACTGGATGCCCCAGCGAACTCCGTCACACTGATTTCAGTTACTCAAGGAATGGCCCTCGGCAGCCTGAAGTTCACGTTTGAGAACGTATCAGGAAAAACGATCGTCGTCCTCGTCGTCGGTGACCTGCATGGGAGTCAAGTCGGGATCGACGGTTTCGTGGGAGGCGTGGCGGCGGTCGCGTCTGGCGCAACGACGTCGTTGGGGTTCAGCTCGCAGGATTTCTCTGTCGGCGGCCAAATTACTAAAGAGCTTCGCGTTGACGCGATTTTCTACGGGGATGGCTCAGGGTATGGGTTTGGCCCGTGGAAAGCGAATGTAGAAGATGAGATGCTTGGCGAGGCATTGGAGACGAAGCGAGATGCCGGCCTGCTCTCCGCCAGCCCGGATCCGAGCATTTCCGGCTTTGACAGCGTGGTGGCGCAGATCCACAGCCAGCCGCTGAGTACTTCTGCAGAAGCGGCTCAGTCGCT
Source organism: Terriglobia bacterium (assembly GCA_050745325.1). Taxonomy (GTDB): domain Bacteria; phylum Acidobacteriota; class Terriglobia; order UBA7540; family UBA7540; genus RH2-MAG17b. The sequence continues at coordinate 6,319 of JBOGJY010000020.1, read as the reverse complement.
ACGCGGAGTAACATTGCCGGGCATTCCACAGGCCCTCATAAGCGAACATTTGGCCAGCCAGAGCGTTTCCATCGAGATCGGGGCGCACAGGGCGAGAGGGCTCATCCCGTCCGAAATTGCGGACGTAAAATCGAACGATGCGAGGTGGATGGCGGGATCCGAGGCAGCTCAACAACTGGCGCTCGAGCGACGGCCTCACGCTCTATCTGACTTAGCCCAGAAGGTCTCGTCATGGAGCGAGTGGCAGGTTCAATATCTCGAGAAGGTGTTTCAGGAAGGGAACCAATGACAATAACAGTGAAGTGTTGTTTCCTGGCTGCATTAAGCGCCCTCCTCATAGTGGTGGCCAATGCTCGAGTGGTTCTCGCGGGTGGCGCATACATTGGTGTCTATGTATGCGCCACTTGGCACAGATAAGACACCACGAGCCCGGACGGACAGGTCACAATCCGGGCGCATACATACAAATCAATGTATGCGCCACCCGCGGTGCCTATGTCAGTGGCTAGCCTCTTCCTTACCAATCTCGCACAGCAAAATGTCCGAGAGCTTAGCGGAGTATAAATGTGGCTCGTCGAAGCTCTCGTACTTTTCCGGTCTGTTCGAGCGCAGTAGATGGTACCAAACAAGCCCCTCCTCTTCAAGAAAAGTAATGTCCTCTGCGATCACAGATTCCCCATCAGTGAACTCGATTTTCATAGGGCCGGGCGGGCGAGATCGAAGCACGGTAAGCAGATCTGTAGCCATCTCTTCACCACCTGACATGAAGGTTGCTCCCCGTGAGGAGATTCTTCAAGTTATAGTGGGCGCTTCCGGGTTTGGAGTGGGTGACCACCATATGTTGTGGTTGGGCCTTCTGTTCATGCTGATGCTTCCACTCGGGGGTAGAGATCGAGGCCGCCGCAGTGAAAGTAGATCGCCGTCTTGTAGTGTTGGCGATTGCGGAAGCCACAGACCTTTTCCTTCACCATCTGAATCTTGCTGTTCAAGCCTTCGGCGGTGGCGTTGGTGAGGCTGCGATTTATAGTGGACCCCAATTTTAAGACCACGGAATAAGATAAGAGTGGGCGGGGTTGGAGGGTCCATGGCAGCGACGAGAAAACAGTACGGCGCGAAGTTCAAAGCGCGGGTGGCGATCGAGGCGATTCGAGGTGAGAAGACGCTCAGCCAGCTCAGTTCGCAATTCGGGGTGCACTCGATGCAGATTGCGTACTGGCGTAGGCTAGTCGTGGAGCAACTGCCGGTGCTCTTCGAGGACGGGCGGCGGCAGAAAGAGCGCGACGGCAAGGGGGAAAAGGAGGCGCTGTACGAGGAGATCGGGCGGTTGAAGATGGAGCTCGACTGGGTGAAAAAAAAGCTGGCCTGCTCGAGTAAAGAGCGGCGCGGGTGGGTGGAAGCGGATCATCCCGCGCTCAGTCTGCGGCGGCAATGCGCGCTGCTGGGGATCAGCCGGGCCAGTCTGTATTACCGAGACCATTCCAAACCGGGGGCTACGCGGCGTTCCGACATTGATCAGCCTGTGCACCAGCCACCGGTTTCATTCCCGGATGCCAACGAACGAAGTCGTCCCGGAGCACCCCGTCCAGCGCGCGGGTTCGCACCTGTAAAAGCAAATGCGCTCCGCGTTGGCTCCAACGCATTTGCTGACGCTTCACCATTCTTTTGCTGACAACCTGATTGATCGTGGATTCCACGAATGCCGTTGAGATCGCCTCACCATGTCGATACCGGTCGCCGAAGTTCGGAATGAAAACTCGGTTGGCTTTGATGTACTGGCCGAATTCATACAGCGTCCTGAGCAATTTCTTGGCGCTCTCGGAATACTCTGCGATCGTCTCCAGGTCAAACTCCAACCGGTCCACGACTTGAAGAGCCCGATACACGTTCCCGTGCCATAGGTTCCATTTCAGACTGTCCAGGTTCTTCTCAACCTCCTGGATGTCTTCGCCGTTCGGAGTTTCATCGTCTTGATCCTCAACGGCTTTCGTCGGGATCTCGGTGGCCGCCCCCTTCAGCATTTGTCCCATCACCGTCAGGCGCATCGTGATGTGGAACCAATCCAGCCAATGCTCCGACTCCGGGCTTAAGTAGCTCTGCAAATCACGGACCGTCTCGCCGCCGTCGGAAAGGAACACCACTTGCTGGTTCATCTGTAGTCCCTGAGACTTGAGAACTTCGAAAAGCCGCCGCCTCCGTTTGGTGTCGTATTTGTTGACGAAAGCGAAGCGCCGCGCCGGCCCTTCGGCGGGCACGCTCTTGCCGGCAATGACCTCAAACCAGCCTTCCGTGCGCGATGGCTGATCTTTGGCGTGCACGTATCCCCCGTCCAAGCCGACCGTTAAGGGCGGATTCGGCGGCGGCAGTTGCTCCCAATCCCGCGGGCAGCCTTCGATGAATTGACCCTTCTCCTCACCCAGTTCACTTTCCAGCCGTGCTGCGACTCTCTCCAGATTTCGATGCAGCGAGGCAGTGGAGATCGAACTCCCGATCGGCAAAAGCTCTGCCAGCAACGCTGCGGTCACCCCGTAAGGACTCAGAGAAACAAACTTCGCTTCCAGATAGGAAAGCTCCGGCGCGCTCCGTTCTTTCAAGAGCTCAGCCAGCGGACTGAGGCTCAGTCGCTCGGGCCTTTTCTGGCAGGCGCATGCGTAGTACCGCGGACTTTCAAGCGTTAGCTTGCCGAACAGCGTGCGGAAGGAAATAGTATGTTTTCCTTTGCGTCTCAGCGGCCTGGCGCAAGCTGAGCACGCCGAATGTTCAGCCACATGCTGATTGACCTGGTGCGTCACTATCGTCTGCTGTAGGCCGCGCAGCAAGTCTTTGGCCTCCGCTAGCGTGAGGCCGAGGTCTTCCGTCCGCAGGGCACCGCGGTCCAGAACGGCAACCTCTTCCACGGCTTCCGGCTCGCCACTCTCCGATTCGATTACGACCTGAACTTTGACCTTCATGGCCAGACTCTCCTTTACTCCCACCTCCACTCTCCGTCACCCGTTGCATATTGCTTCAGGCGGCGGTTGACTCTCCGGCGATCGAAGCGGTCCGGCCGAAAACGCTGGTAGACTTCCACGTTATCTACCGCTTCGCGCAGTTCATCCAAGTCACCGAGGGCTTCACGGATTTTCTCGTCGTCCCGGGCGTCGAGAAGGCGGCCGACTGCTTCGGCCATCACCGAGAGTTCCTCAAAAGGCGGATGGCACCAATGATCGTCCACACATTCCATGTACGCCCCCGGACCACCGCAGTCCTCCTCCGGCCCGGCTCGTCTCCCTCCGATGCAGACCGGGTAGATTTTCTTTGCCTCTGCCGCCAAGCGCCGCTCCATGCGCACCTCGTGCTCCCACCGGTCGCCGAAGTCGTACTCATAAAGGAATCGCTCGTTCATCCGGAATTGGAAGTCGCCGAGACGAACCTTGCAAGGATCTGAGGAGAAGCCAGGGCCGCCGATGCGACCGATCCCGTAGTCTTGGCCGTGGATGTGGAACCGGTGGAGGTGCAGGTCACTCCAATCAAACGCGATCTGCAGGGTGTAATGGAGGTCGGCGATCGTGCTGTCACTGCGGACGAGGAGCCGTCGCCAGATCATCGGGCTAATGCCGCGAATCCAGACGTGGATTTGGTAGGCCTCAACGCCGCTCTCTGCTTCCACAATACCGTGAGCGTATCAGGAAAACAGCATCCGGCCAAAGCGGGAAGTTCTTGATTATGAAGACCCGAAGGAACTTTTCTGACTTCATGACACGTAGCCCCCGGTTTGGAATGGTCTCATTGCCCGGCGCACCGTGGCTGCAGTCGGTGAGGCTCCGAGATTGGTCATGATCGGCGAGAGTATGCGCAGAAAATGAGGAAACAATGACGGATCGGCATTGGAGCATTTGAGGATGGTGAAAAGTCCTTCCTCCTGATGCCCATCCGGATGGCCGATCGCGCAGGGCACTCCATAAGACACGAGGAGATTTTGCAGCCGAACCGGGGCGGACGGAGGGCTCGACGCGGGCTGGCTCAGTAGCAAACAGGGCGACCCGCCTGAATCCTTGGCCAGTCGATGACTCGGGGAGCTGGGGATGATAACGGCAGACAGACTGCGACCGGCAGGCCGCTCCAGCGGCAGCACCAAGGACTGAAACAACTCATAAAGGTCCGTGCTTACAAATTGGCTCAGCTTCGCTCCTGAACAAGCCATCCCTCGGCCATGCTTTGGGGAATCCACACCGCCACAGTTGGGACATTGTCAGCGATGAGAGGGCCACGGTCCTTCTGCCGCACCTCAAGCGTATGAATCTGGATGGTCACTCCCTGGATCTCTCGCTCGCGCTCGTCTCCGGGATAAACCATGTCTTTATGCGCGGCGTCAGCATAGTTAGCGCCTTGAAATAGGGTTGGTATCTCCTGGTCATCGTTTACGCTACGAAGACGGCTTTTTCCCTTACTCATCCGGTAAATGGTGCACCTCGCATCGGGGTGATCCTCAAGATAGGCTTCCACCTGCAGAAGAAGTCCAGTGAAAAGCTGCGAGTCACGCTCCTCCGTTAGTCGCAGCGGCATAAGCAAGTCCTCATAGGTCTGCCGAAGGGACACGTCTTCAGCGATCAGATGTACCTGATCCGGCGTTCGCCGGGCATCGCCCGGCGAGTCGGCCCAGGTAAGGTGTTGAATAAAGTCGTTAACCGTTTTGCGATTCGCAGCGAGCAATTCATCGGTGCCGTGCGGCACTTTGGGCCAGAACCAGTCATCCGAGATGGTGTCCTGCCGGTAATCTAGGTCGAGAACCTGCCGACGCGTCGGTCGAAGCCCGTTATCTAGGAAGAATGCGCGCCGCCACTCGCTCAGCGGCCGTCCGATGTCCCGATGCCTCTGCAGGCGATTGCGAATGTCTCGCTCGTGCTCCACGTAAAACCGGAAGGCATCGCACACGCTGACCTCCAAAAAGACGCGGCACAATCCTAGATATCTGCGCTTGTAGCCGAAAAAGCGAGCGCGCTGCTCAATCGTGTCGGCATTCCCGACCCCCATGTCGCGAGGCATGTAGGTCACAGTCAGGCCTTCTACCGTAAATCCCCGGTCCATAGCTTGGCCGCCCACAAGAATCCATGGATAGCTGTCTTTCCAATCGGGCTGTGGCGTTCTGGGTCTTGCATTAACCTCAAGCACCATCGTCTGGCGAATCGAGTACTCAAGCTCGCTTGCCAGCGTGGCAAAGTCTGGAAGATCGGCAGCGGTGGCTCTCAGGTCCTCGTACTCAGGCTGGAACGATGCCACAAAGTTGACCCGCTCGGGATCATCTTCGGCAAGACGGAGCACCTCCAACCATTGCTGTTTGATCTGAGTTATCCAGTGATAGAACTGACTATGACCTGTCGTCTCTCGCGAAGGATGGACAAGCATCGAGCGGTTCTTGCGCTTGTGCCCGTGCTGCTGGTCGTCTCCGACTGCAAACCCTGCTGCCACGCCAAGAAAGAATAGCCGCAAGGCCACGATGAGGGAAGGCGGAACATCCTGAAAAGGCACGCCTTGGTCCGGTATCTCGTTTGCGGGGATGACACGAACAAGATTGCGGTTCTGCTCGAAGAACGTGTCGCCGCCCACGTAATCATCACCAGGGGTCAGCAACTCGACAAAGCGAGGCGATAAGACATCAATGATATTGATGAGCAGAGGAGCCTGAGGTGTAGCGGTGTACTGCAGATAGGCGTGACGCGGCACATTCTGGCGGAGTGTTACCAAGCGCTGATAAGTGGTGCTCTGTGCCCCCTGCCCTGCGCGTGTGTTGAGGCCCGCCTGAATGCGACTCTGGGCCTCCAACCTTAAATCGCCCGCCTGATGTTGTCATCGAATGGATGACGTCCCCTACGCGGTAAGACGAAACCGGTTCGGGTTCGTCAACAGTAAAAAGCGGGATTGCAGCACTGGCACCCGGGAGCGTAGGGCCGACCACACAGGATATCGTCACTGTGCGACGCTGTGGTAAACAATTCCAGAACATTTCAGGACAAGTCCGACTATCCCATCGTGAGTTGAGACCCCCCTGTGCTCGGCCGGGCCGGCGAACCGGTGCACGGTTATCCGCCGAGGAGAGCTTTTCCTGATATGATGCGCTTTCAGTTGCAATGCAGTTCGAATCGTTCGAGTGTTGCCCACGACCCATGGGAAGCGAAAACTTTTCAGAATCGGAATTTCTGAAGCGGCTAAAAGTGCGTGATCGCTCGGCTGTGGAGGAACTCGTAAATGCCTATCTTCCGCAGATCCTTCGCGCCGCACGTGGAATGGGGTTTCTGCCGGATGAAAGCGAGGACTTGGCGCAATCTGTTTTCCTGGCCTTGAT
>JBOGJY010000019.1:0-14620 GCA_050745325.1 Terriglobia bacterium | reverse complement strand
AAATAGGAAAGGCCGGCGGCCAGAGGCCGCCGCTACAGACCTACTTCCAATACGCGCGGCCCGGAAGAACACAAATCAGAATGGCAAGAAACACGAGCGAGATGGCTCCGTGCAGGATCATCCAGTTCTTGCGGGTCATTACCCGCCGCCCGGCTATAAATTGCCGCGCGCGGCTGGTGGCGATCCAGTGCAGCACGATGAGGGTAAGCACGAGCACCATCTTGCTCTCGAACCAGGTCTCGTGCAGGATGTCCGGCCACTGTGACGAGGCCAGAAGAACGCCGGTAATAATCGTGATCACGGCGCCCGGGTTGGCCATGCCGTTCAGCATCCTCATCTCGGCTTGCCCAAGCGCCAACTGGCCTTCCGGGGATTCTTCTTTGGCGTGCTGCCCTAGCAGCGCCGTCGCCACCAGAAGCCCTCCAATCCAGAACACCAGGCCGACAATATGAAACAACACAGTCCATGTGAACATTAGGTTTTTCAGCCGCGTTAGCTCGCGGGAGGTCTCCTGCCTGCTGTCCTTCCGATCCCTTCGTTTGCGAAGCCGTGGAAAAACCAACGGCCTCTCGCAAAGACGCCAAGAAACCGCAAAGGGAAGCCCATTATTGTAGCGGCGGCCTCTGGCCGCCGCACCAACTGCCGTCTTCAGAGCGGAGCGAATCGGCCCAGAATGACAACGCAGGAACATTGTTCAATAAACTCTTAGCCGCCAGCCTTCGTCCTTTTGATGATGCCCGCGCCTTCTTTGATGGTGATGATCTGGTTGGCGGCCACATGGGTGAATTTCTCGATTTTCCACGTGGTCGGCCACTTCACTTCGATCAGGTCCGCAAACTTGGCTTCGCCGAGGCCAAAGTGCAGCCGCAGATCGCTTTGCGACATGACGCTGCCGCCGCTCGCCACCTCATCCATCTGCCGGTGTTTTCCGGTGGTCACATAAACACGCGCGCCGATTGCCGTCCGGTTGCAGCGCGTCCCCATCAGCTTCAGCTTGATCCAATTCTTCTTGGCGCCGCCGGCGTTGTGGAGAAGGGAAGGCGTTTCGTTCATGTTCAGGACCAGCGCGTCGATGCCGCCGTCGTTATCGTAATCCCCAAAGGCGCAGCCGCGGCTGGAATGCTTTTCGCTCACGCCCGGCCCCATGAGTTTTGAAACATCCCGGAACTTGCCGTTTCCCAGATTGTGGTAAACAATCCGGGGCTCCTTGAAGGTCTCATCCAGGTGCAAACTGTCAATCTCCGGATAAACATGCCCGTTTGCCTGGAAGATGTCCGCCCAGCCGTCGTTATCGTAATCAACAAAGCCGCACCCCCAGCCAACATACTGGGTGTTGACTCCCACGCCTGAGACAAACGTGACATCTTGAAAAGTGCCGTCGCCGTTGTTGCGGTAGAGATCGCAGGTGTCGTCTGAGAAATTTGTCTTGAAGAGATCCAGGTTGCCGTCGCAGTTGTAATCGGCCACGCCTACGCCCATGCCCGACTGTTCCTGGCCGTCTTCGTTATAAGCGACGCCGGCCATAACCCCCACGTCGGTGAAGGTTCCGTTGTGATTGTTGTGGAACAGGATGCTGGGCTCGGAATCTACGGCCACGTAAATATCGGGCCAGCCGTCGTTATCGAAATCATAAGCAACGGGAGTAATGGAATAGCGCGGGCCGGTTTTTAGAATGCCGGCCTTCTCCGAGACATCGGTAAAAGTGCCGTCCCCGTTATTGTGATAAAGAATGTTGCTGCCGCCGGGCAGGCCCCGCGGACCACACATCGTTGGAAAGCCCTTGTACTGGCAATTACTGGTCTGCCCGGGCGCCGGCACCTTATCGATGTCGAAAACAATATAGTTGGCGACGAAAAGGTCAAGGCGCCCGTCGCGGTCGTAGTCGAGGAAGCAGCAGCCAGAGCCCCACCGGACTTCGTTCTTCTGCACCCCGGCCTTTTTCGAGACATCGGTAAAAGTGCCGTCTCCGTTGTTATGGAACAGGACGTCGTGGCCCCAGAAAGTCAGGAATAGATCGTCCCATCCGTCGTTGTCATAGTCGCCGACGCAAACGCCGGTTTGCCATCCGGAGCGGCCAAGGCCCGATTTCTCTGTGACGTCGGTGAACGTGCCGTCGCGGTTGTTCTTGAGCAGATGCGTGTGCGGAGCTTCGCCGGCGGACCAGGTGGCGTTGAGGCGGCTTCCGTTGGTGAGGTAAATGTCGAGCCAGCCATCCTGATCGTAGTCAAAAAACGCGATTCCGCTGCCCTTGGCTTCAACGATGTATTTCTTTTCCTTGACTCCGCCCCAGACGTTTTCTACCGTGACGCCCGCCTGCTTGGCAACGTCCACGTAGGTCACGGGCGATAGCTCAGGCGCCGGGGCAGGCAGCGCCGCCGCCTGCAAGCGCGCCGGAGCGCCCCAGCGGCCGAGCGGTTTCGCCAATAATTCAAGAAGATGGTCGCCTAAAAGAAGGGAGGAGGCGGTTAGCAAACTACGCCGGGTCAGTCGTGTTTCCAAAGTGAAATATTCCTCGTTTGGTAAGGCCTTTTGGAACCGGCAGCCAGAAAGAGCGCAATCCTGGCAACCGCCAAGCCTTTGATTATAATACACTGGGATCAATGCGCGTAATTCTATACGGAGCGGCATAAGTCCGGCCCCGTGTTTTTCTGGTGCGGCGCTGTCCTCAGCGCCGTGAAGTGCCGTGGGCTGTAGCGGCGGCGTCCTCACCGCCGGTCTTTACCATTTAAAAACCGGCGGCCAGAGGCCGCCGCTACAACCGACAATGGTTTATATTTAAAGTATTGACAAGTAAGTGATAGGCTGATACAATTTTAAGAGTGAGGGGAGCGCAAGCAATGAATTAGGCGCGACCCGGTTAAATGATCGTTTAAATTTTAGAAGTCTCTTGGCGCCGCGAGACGAATATCCCTCGTTTCGACCCTCCTGGCGGTCCAAGCAACTATTTCCCTCGACACGTTAACTTCTAAGACTAGCCCTCTAGTCGTATGGGCTAGCTGCTGGATGCAGTCTCCGCTTGCAGCGGACACGCAGCCTAATCCGATTGGGGGAAATATGTCTATGAACGGACCGCATCGTCTTGCGCCACTCGCGGCTCCCGGCAACGCCGGGCGCCTCTCCAGGACGGCCGGGAAGCGTATGGCTGGATCGAAAGCAGGTGTTATTGCAATTCTCTTGAAATCATTGGCCGTTCTGCTGCTCATGACCGCAGCAGCTCAAAATGGACCGGCGGAATCATCACAAAGCGACTGCAAACTGTGGAGCCTTCTCACGCGCCACGCCACATGCCAGGGAAAGAAGGCTCAACCAGACTCGAACGCCTCAAAATCCAAGCGGAGCGCGAAGCTGCCCCTCGCCTCTTTGAGCCTGGCAGCCCTGGGCAACGTTGAGGTTACGACGGTTTCCAAGGAGCCGGAAGAGGTCTGGCGAACCCCAGCGGCCATTTATGTGATCACCCAGGATGATATCCGGCGGTCTGGCGCCACCACCCTGCCCGACGCGCTGCGGCTTGTGCCGGGAGCGGAGGTCGCGCAGATAGACTCGGACCATTGGGCCGTGGCCATTCGTGGATTCAACAGCCAATTTTCAAAGTACGTGCTGATTTTGATTGACGGCCGGAACGTTTACACGCCGCTCCAGGGTGGTGTTTATTGGGAAGCTCAGACGGTGCCACTTGAAGACATTGACCGGATTGAAGTAATCCGGGGTCCCGGCGGCTCGATTTGGGGGCCAAACGCGGTTAATGGGGTGATCAATGTCATTACCAAAAGCGCCAAAGACACCCACGGATCGCTATTGACCACAGGCGGAGGAAACGTGGATCGCGGCATGGGCGAGTATCGTTATGGAGGCAGCGCCGGCAAGAGCTTCGATTACCGGGTCTACGGGATGGGATTTGATCGCGGCCCGGAATTTCACCTCGATCACGATCCATACGATGCTTGGCAAACGGGCCAGGTTGGGTTCCGGGCCGATTGGACCCCACAAAGCCGTGATTCACTCATGATCGAGGGGGATGTTTACAAAGGCGACGATGGAATCCGAACATCGTACCCCTCTTATGCGCCTCCCTCCCAAAATAATGTGGACGGAACCGAAGACCTGTTGGGCGAGGACATTTTAGGGCACTGGAAGCGGGAGTTCAAAAATGGTTCCGACATCCAGGTCCGGGCTAATTTCGATCGGTCAAATTTGCTCGAACCCCAACTGGGCGAGATTCGGAATACATATGACATTGATTTCCTGCACCATCTTTCGCTGCCACACCGGCAAGATTTTCTATGGGGATTTGGGATTGACCTGAAGCCTGGAACCATCATTCAGACTGTGCCTACGGTCGATATACTTCCACATCATTTGAAAGACAGTCTCTACAGCGGGTTTGTTCAGGACCAGATTGCGCTGGTTCATAACCGGCTTTGGTTGACGGTGGGATCGAAGATCGTGCACGACAACTACACCGGCTTCGAACTCGAGCCCAGCGCGCGGCTCTTGTGGGCGCCCGCGCCCCGGAAAGCGGTATGGGCGTCCGTTACCCGCTCGGTCAGCACTCCTTCCGATCTTGATGAGGGCCTCCAACTGACGGGTCTGTTAGCGACGCAGCCGCTACCGATTTATTTGAGGATTCTTGGCAACAGCCAGTTCTTTTCTGAACAACTGACGGGCTACGAAGCCGGCTATCGCAGTCTGCTGGCGCCCAAGCTCTATCTGGATGTTGCGACGTTTCATAACGACTACAATTACCTCGAAAGCTACGGAATAGGATCACCTTTCTTTGAAACCTCGCCGTTGCGTTTGATTATCCCGTTCCCCTATGTCAACGGAGTGATGGGCAGCACAGACGGATTTGAAATTACTCCCGATTGGAAACCGAAACGCTGGTGGGATTTGAAGGGATCCTACTCCTACCTTAACTTGAACCTGAGAACACGGCCTGGATTCGTCAACGCCGGATTCGCCGTCTCTGATGAAGGATCGAGCCCCCAAAATGAGATCGTGATTCAGTCTCTGTTTAATCTGCCCCGGCGCTTTGATCTTGATCCGGCTTACCGCTATGTGAGCGCGCTGCCCGCCCTGTTAATTCCCGCTTACGGGACCGCGGATTTGCATTTCGGCTGGCGCGCAACACAGCATCTGGAACTTTCGATTACCGGGCAGAACCTTCTGCAACCACAGCACGAGGAGTTCACCGCCACCTCCGGATTGCCCGTCGCAATCCGGCGCAGCGCCTACGGCAAGGTCACCTTGAAATGGTGACAAGAGTCTTTGTGGCAACGCCGGTTGTAGCGGCGGCCTCTGGCCGCCGGCCGTTACTATTAAAAAACCGGCGGCGGGGACGCCGCCGCTACAGCGCCTTTAATTAACGCCAAGCGAAAGAATTGAGTGGATGAGACGCATTCCCCAGGATCTGCAAGTCCGCCGCACTCGCAGTCTTCCGCTGAAGGCGGCGGCCATGATAGGAGTGTTGGTTACCCTCGCAAGCCTTCGCGTTAAGGCAGCAGGGGTCCCAACGGAATACGACGTGAAGGCTGCTTATCTTTACAACTTTGCCAGGTTTGTGCAATGGCCTACGAAAGGCAAGACGAGCGCAGGCGCATCCTTCCCTGTATGCGTGCTTGGCATGGATCCTTTCGGCCGGACGCTCGACCGGCAGGTTGCCGGACAAACCATTGACAGCATGAGCGTGGTTGCGCGCCGCGTTTCAACGCCGGAAGAAGCCGCCGGCTGCCGCATCCTCTTCATCAGTTCTTCGGAGGACAGCGCGTTGAACGGCATCCTCTCAACACTCAGTAACGCCAGCGTCCTCACCGTGAGCGATATGCCTCAGTTTACGGAGCGGGGAGGGATGGTCTCCTTTATTCTGCAAAACAACAGAATCCGTTTCGACGTCAACCTGGCCGCCGCGAAGCGCGCTGGCCTTATCTTAAGCTCGCAACTGCTGAAGCTCGCAGCCAGTGTGAAAGGAGATAATCCCCCCGCAGACTGATCAACCATGCTCATTAACCAACCATCGTCAATTACAGCAAAACTAACCTGGATGAACATGCTGGTGAGCGCCGCTGCGCTGCTTCTGGCGTGTTCAGCGTTCACAACCTACGAACTCATTACGTTCCGCCAGAGTATGGCGCGGAGCCTCTCAATTCAGGCCCAGATCATCGGGTTCAACAGCGCCTCTGCGCTGTTATTCAACGACCCGGTCTCCGCCGGAAATACTCTGTCCGCTCTCCGAGCGGCGCCGGGCATTGTTGACGCTGAAATCTTCACCGCTTCGGGGCAGTCTTTCGCCGGATATTGGCGCCACGAAGGACACAAACTCCTTCCGCTGCCTCCGATCCCCAAAGGGCGTACCGGGGCGTATTGGTTTAAGGACCGGAACCTTGTGCTGGCGCGCAAAATTATTTTCCAGGGCAAGCCCATCGGAACTGTACTGATCCGCGCCGATCTGCAGCAAATGGACGAGCGGTTAAAGAGTTATGCCACGATCGCCGGGGTGGTCCTCGCCGTTTGCATGGCAGCGGTCCTGCTCATGTCCTCTTTCTTTCGCCGGACCATCGCCGATCCGATTGTGCGCCTGGCGGGGACGGCGCGGATTATTTCACGTCAAAAAGATTACTCGGTGCGGATTGCCGAGAACGCCAACCATGACGAGATGAGCGCCTTGATGGAATCATTTAATGAAATGCTGGAGCAAATTCAGACCCGCGATGAGGCGCTACAGCAAGCGCACAACGATCTGGAAAGCCGCGTCGAAGAAAGAACCGCACAACTGAAGGGCGTCAACCGGGAGCTTGAAGCTTTCTCCTATTCCGTCTCTCACGATCTGCGCGCTCCCCTCCGCCAGATTAGCGGCTTCGCAAGAATTCTTTCCGATGAATACGGGGCGCAATTCGACGCCGCAGGCCAGCGGTATTTGAAGCTGATTCAGGAAGGCGCGCGCAACATGGGGCGGCTGATTGACGGCTTGCTCAACATGGGGCGGATTGGACGGCAGGAGTTGCTCTGCCAACCCACCGACCTGAATGAATTGCTCCAACTTGCTCTCAGAGATCTCCGGTCTGAAATAGGAGCGCGCACGCTGGACTTGCGGCTTGGAACGCTGCCGGCGGTTGAATGCGATCCGGGGCTGATCAAACAGGTTTTCACCAACCTACTCTCGAACGCGGTGAAATACACCCGCTACCAGGAGAGCCCTGTCATTGAAGTCGGGCAAGCCCCGGAGGGCGGCGAGCCGGTGATCTTTGTCCGCGATAACGGCGCTGGTTTCGATCAGAAATACGCAAATAAGCTCTTTGGCGTTTTTCAGCGGCTTCATCACGCGGACGAATTTGAAGGGACGGGGGTGGGGCTGGCCACCGTTCAGCGCATCGTCCAAAACCACGGTGGGCGCATCTGGGCCAGGGGTGAAACCGGCAAAGGCGCGACTTTCTTCTTTACGCTGAAGCCGGACCATCACGGCGGAGCAAACACGGGCGCGACAGAGGAAACACGGAGACTGCCCCTAAACCACGAGGTAAACCATGACGCATGAAACGGTCGAAATTCTTCTTGTAGAGGATAACGCCGCCGATCTGGAATTGGCTCTCCACGCTCTCCGGAAAAGCAAGCTCGCAAACACCATCCATATCGCCCGCGACGGCGAGGAGGCCCTGGACTATCTCTTTCGCAAGGGCCCTCACTCCGCCCGCGCCGCCACGATGCCGAGAGTTGTTTTGTTGGATTTGAAATTGCCGAAAGTGAACGGGCTTGAAGTTCTTAAGGCCATCCGGGAAGACGAGCGGACCAAATGCGTTCCGGTGGTCGCGCTGACTTCCTCAAAGGAACAGAAAGATATCCTGAGCAGTTACCAACTGGGCGTCAACAGTTACATTCAGAAACCCGTAGATTTCGACCAGTTCCAGCAAGCCATTCAGCAACTCGGCCTGTACTGGCTGGTGGTCAATCAAGTTCCGTTTGCGCGGTGACGGGTGGTTTGTAGCGGCGGCCAGAGGCCGCCGCACCAAATGCCGCACCAACTTTCTATCCTACCGGCTGCGCGGCTTCAGCGCGCCGGCTCTCATAGAGCGGGAACCGGCCAGTAAGCTTATGGACTTCGCTTCGCACGCGCTCGAGCACTCGCTCGTCTTCAAGGTTATTCAACGCCTCGGCAATCCACCCGGCGATAAGGCGCATTTCCGGCTCCTTCATTCCCCGCGTCGTAACCGCCGGAGTTCCCACGCGAATGCCGCTCGCCGTCATGGGCGGGTTCACATCAAACGGAATGGCGTTTTTGTTGACCGTGATCGCGGCGCGCTCGAGAGCTTCCTGCGCCTGCTTCCCGGTTACTTTGCGCGAGAAAACATCCACCAGCATCAGGTGAGTATCCGTGCCGCCCGACACCATACGAAAGCCTTCTTCCGCCAGGGTCTCCGCGATGACACAAGCGTTCAACAAAATCTGTTTTTGATATTGCTTGAACTCGGGCTGCGAGGCTTCGAGCAAACACACCGCTTTGGCGGCGATGACGTGCATCAAGGGGCCGCCTTGAATGCCGGGGAACGTGGTCTTATCCAGATCCTTGGCGTACTGTGCTTTCGAAAAAACCATGCCTCCGCGGGGCCCGCGCAGCGTCTTATGAGTGGTCGTGGTGACAAAATCAGCGTGCGGGATGGGGCTTGGGTGGAGTCCGGCGGCAACCAGCCCCGCGATGTGCGCCATATCCACCATGAATACGGCGCCCACCTTTTTGGCGATGGTGGCGAACCGCTCAAAATCGATGATGCGCGGGTAGGCGCTCGCGCCCGCCAGGATCAGCCGGGGCTTGTGTTCGAGAGCCAGCTTTTCCACCTCGTCGTAATCGATGGTTTCCGTATCCTTGCGCACGCCGTAAGGAACAATCCGGTACAGCTTGCCCGAAAGATTCAGCGGATGGCCGTGTGTCAGATGGCCACCGTGCGCGAGGTTCATGCCGAGAATCGTGTCGCCTGGCTTCAGGACCGTCATGTACACGGACTGGTTGGCCTGGCTACCCGAATGCGCCTGGACGTTTACGTGCTCGGCGTTAAAGAGCGCCTTGGCGCGCTCGATGGCGAGTGTTTCCGCCACGTCCACGTACTCGCATCCGCCGTAATACCGTTTATGCGGGAGCCCTTCGGCGTATTTGTTGGTCATCACAGAACCTGCGGCTTCAAGCACGGCTTCGCTTACAAAGTTCTCCGAAGCGATCAATTCGAGCGTGCTCTCCTGCCTCGCCGCTTCCATTTCAATCGCACGGGCAATTTCAGGATCGGCCTCCGCGAGCGGCCGCAGCCGCGTGGATTGCGTATCAGTCATGACGTTGCCTCCTTATGCTGCTCGTCTTCAATGTTCGTGATCTTTTCCACCCGCTCTTCGTGCCGGCCGCCGGCAAAAGGGGTGGAAAACCAGGTGTCGAGGATTTTTTGCGCCTCGGCGCGGTCCACCATGCGCCCGCCCATCGCCAGCACGTTTGCGTTGTTATGGGCGCGGGCGAAGCGGGCCAGCAGCGTGTTGTTGCAGGTGGCGGCGCGAATGCCCAGGATTTTGTTGGCCGCGATGGCCACCCCAAGCCCCGTGCCGCAGATCAGCACTCCGGTTGCGGCGGAGTTGCGGGCGACGCGCGTGGCTACTTTTTCCGCGTAATCGGGATAATCCGCCGGCTGCTCCGAATACGCTCCACAATCTTCGACGTCATATCCGAGGCCCTGCAAATACTGGCGGACGCTCTCTTTAAGCGCAAATCCAGCATGATCGGAACCGATCGCAACTTTGGGTTTTTCGGGCAATACGGGCTCTTGCGGTGGTATAGTGTGGACCCGGAGACCACCAGGGTTTATTCTAGCGAACGAATCCTTCGCGCGCAATGCCAGGAAGGCAGGTGGCGCCGCGCCCTTGGTTGGCAGACTTATTGAAGATTACAAATTAGTGTGACACCGATTATTGTAGCGGCGGCGTCCCCGCCGCCGGTCTTTACTATTAAAAACCGGCGGCCAGAGGCCGCCGCTACAGCGCAAAAACCGCAGTTGTCACATAAACTCTGAAGGGGCCGAACGTCTAACGGTGTTCATGCGCCATGTGCGTGGATTTGATATTCAACCCCTTCGGGGTTGCGGAGGAAGGACCGTGGTTCACGTTCCGTGGGTTTCACCCACGGCGACTCATGTTCCACCGCTTCGCGGTGGTGGCACGACTCGTGGGTCTGAGGCGTAGCCTCGCTTGAGAGTCTGAAAATGGGAAAAGGCGCTGTAGCGGCGGCGTCCCCGCCGCCGGTCTTTACTATTAAAAACCGGCGGCCAGAGGCCGCCGCTACAACTTATGTTGCCGGGGAAGGTAAAGCGAACAATGCCCACCAAGCTTCGCTCAAAATCAAAGCGGCCCGGCGTCGAACCCCGCAAGACCACACCGCGCGCCAGAGTGCAACAGACACGGCCCGCGAGCGGGCGGGCCAGGCCGGAGGCGCTGCAACGCGCCAACTCCGAGCTGGAGAAGCGGACGCGGCAAATAACCGCAGAGCTTAAGAAGGCAAACAAAAAGTTGCAGATTGAAATCTTGCAGCGCCAGAAAATGACCGAGGCGCTGATCGAGAGCGAACGGCGGCTCTATTCAATTATGGAGAGCAGCCCCTCGATCATATTCATGAAGGATGTAAGCGGGCGCTACGTCTATGTGAATCCTGAGTTTCAGAAAATTTGCCGCCTGGGCCGGGAAGAAGTCATGGGCAAAACGGACAGCGAAGTGTTTCCTCCCGCGCAAGCGCAGGCGTTTCGCGCCAATGATCTAAGAGTGCTCCAAACGGGGGCGCCGCTCAGCTTCGAAGAGACTGCGATCCAGGCGGATGGCTCGCACACAAGCGTGGTCACGAAATTTCCGTTGCGCGATTCCGAAGGCCGGATCCACCAGATTTGCGGCATCGTTACGGATATCACGGAGCGCAAGCGAATAGAAGAATCGCTGCGGGACAATGAGATACGCCTGCGTCTCATGCTCGGCCAGATACCCGCTATTGTTTGGACGACGGATAAAGATCTCAAGGTAACCTCGAGCTCGGGCGCCGGGCTCACGCGCTTCAATTTCATGCCGAATCATAATACGGGTTTGACGTTGTATGAGATCCTCCAGGTTCACAACCCCGATTCGTTGCCGATTGCGGCCCATCTTAACGCGCTGAAGGGCAAATCGATCCAATACGCTTATGAATGGCTGGGCGCTACTTACCAGGTCCACGTCGAACCGCTCCGCGGAGCCGCAGGTGAGATTGAGGGCTGCGTTGGCCTTGCTTTGGATGTCAGCGAACGTAGAAAGGCGGAGGAACAACTGAGGGAATCAGAATTCAGGTTCCGCTCGATCACAGAATCAGCCAACCAGGCCATCATCACCGGGGATGCAGCCGGCGCCATCTGTTCATGGAACGGGGCGGCGCAGAAACTTTTTGGCTACACTGAAGCGGAAGCGCGTGGCAAAACGATCGGCATGTTGATGCCGGAGCGTTACCGGGCGGCCCATGAGGACGGCATCAAAAGATTACGCTCAGGCGGCCAGCCCCATGTTACTGGAAGCACGATTGACGCATACGGGCTGCGGAAAGACGGCACGGAATTTCCCTTAGAGCTTTCCCTTTCCCGCTGGCAGGCCGGTGAAAATGTGTTCTACACGGGTATCATTAGTGACACTAGCTTGCGTAAACAAGCCGAAGACTCGCTGCGCCGGCTGTCGGGCCTTCTACTGCGGGTGCAAGATGAGGAGCGCCGCCGCATGGCGCGGGAGCTTCACGATAGCACCGCCCAAACCTTGTCTGCCCTTTCTTTGAACCTCGCGCTGATCAACCAGTGCGCGGACCTGTCCCATCAGCCCAAGGCTTCTCAAGCCCTTTCCGAAAGCATTGATTTGGCCGGCCAGGCGGCGCGCGAATTGCGAACGTTTTCCTACCTCTTGCATCCTCCGCTGCTCGATGAGGCCGGGCTGGCGGACGCATTACAATGGTACGTCTCGGGGTTTACACAACGGACCAACATTCAAGTGAATGTGACGATTTTCCCGTGTCCGCTGGGCCGCCTTGACCCGGAAATTGAGATGGCGCTTTTTCGAGTTGCCCAAGAGTCTCTTACTAATGTTTACCGGCACTCTGGCAGTCAGACGGCGCGAATTCGTCTGGCCGTTACGGGCAGCAAGATAACCCTGGAAGTGCGGGACGAGGGCAAGGGGCTACCTTCCGGCTGGTCGATGCTGGATGACGAGTCCGAAGCTATGATGGGTGTGGGCATCCGCGGGATGCGGGAACGCGTAAGGCAACTGGGAGGCCGGCTGGAGATCCGTCCGGGACGGCCAGGAACGCGCGTGGAAGTGGTTTTACCACACCTTCACGAAGATGTTCCGCCGGTAATCCGATCCCGTGCCAAGCACGCAGAAGTGAAGTAAGGGGTTTCGGGGGGTGGCGCAAGCATGGCGTATTGTGCCATATATGCGAACCACGAGCGTCGCACACATCGCAAAGAGCGCGATGGTTGCGCCACCCGGCGGCTCAATCCATGAAAGATTATTGAAGATTACATAATATAGTGACGATATTTATCTGGTGCGGCGCTCTCTGGGCGCCGGAAAACTGGCGGCGGGGACGCCGCCGCTACAATGAAGGTTGTCACACTATTATGTAATCCTCAATAAATGCGGCAAAAGGCGCAACGGAAACATCAAAGTCCAGGAGAAAAGCATGGAATCAATATGTTCGGGAGTTAGCGCCATATGACGGCCCTTCGGATTATAGTGGCTGACGATCACGAGGTAGTGCGGCGGGGGGTAAAAGCGTTGCTCGAAACTCAGGCGGGCTGGCAAGTTATCGGTGAGGCGTCGGGAGGACTTGATGCCATTGAAAAGGCTCTACAGTTGCGCCCGGACATCGTCGTCCTGGACGTCAATCTTCCGGATTTAGATGGTATTGAGGCTGGCCGCAGGATTCGTGAGACAATCCCCGAGACAGAAGTGCTCACCCTCACCTATTTTGACTCTCCCTTTCTCGTTCGCAAAGCGTTGGAGGCGGGGATCCAGGGTTACGTTCTGAAATCGGACGCCGGCCGTGATTTGCTTGCAGGAGTTATAGCCGTCAGCCAGCACAAACTATTCTTGAGCTCCAAGGTCTCTCCCGACATCCCCGGGGACGCAGATCATGAGTCTGACCGGTGACGATGGCCAGCAACGAGCGAATCCTGGTGGTAGAGGACGACGAGCGAATCCGCACCGCGCTCGCTGAGCTGCTGCGGACCTGGGGCTATGATGTCGCCACCGCCGCTGACGGCGTGAGCGGCAGCGAAAGAATTGCGTCCTCCAACCCGGCCGTCGTTCTGTCAGACCTGAAAATGCCCGGCCTCACCGGCCTCGAGTTGTTGAAGCAAGCCCGGAACTCCAATCCCGCCATTTACTTTATTATGCTGTCCGGCCACGGCACGGTTCGCAGCGCGGTTGAGGCGACCAAGCTAGGCGCGTTTGATTTTTTGGAAAAGCCGGTGGATGCCCGCCGCCTGCAGGTTGTGCTCAGGAACTGCCTCGACCGGCGCGAAAGCGAGAAGCAACTTCAGATCGCCAACCGGAAGCTGCGCGATCTGGGCGCGCTCGGCAAACTCGTGGGCCGGTCGAAGAAGATGCGGGAAATCATGTCTGTGGTTGCAATGGCGGCTCCCTCCCTGGCCTCGGCGCTCATCACCGGGGAGAGCGGAACGGGCAAAGAAATTGTAGCCCGTACCATTCACGACCTTAGCCCCCGGCGGAACAACGCTTTTGTTGCCGTAAATTGCGCCGCCATTCCTGAATCGCTCCTCGAAAGCGAGCTATTTGGCCATGAGAGAGGAGCGTTCACCGGCGCTCTCCAGACGCAGATCGGATGCCTTGAGCTTGCCCACGGTGGAACACTGCTGCTGGATGAAATCGGAGAGATGCCGGTGGCCGCGCAAGCGAAGCTCCTGCGCGTGTTAGAGGATTCAAAAGTCCGGCGTCTGGGCGCCAAGTCGACCTTTGAGGTTTCCGTGCGGGTGCTGGCCTCGACCAACCGGGCGCCGGAAGAGGCCGTTAAAAGTGGCCGTCTGCGAAGCGACCTTTTCTACCGCCTCAACGTCTTCCACATCGCCATGCCCCCTTTGCGCGAACACCTGGAAGACCTTGAACTCCTGGCCGAAAGCCTTCTCCACGACTTGAGCCAGAAACACAAGCGCCCGTTGCAAACCCTCAGCGCCGACGCGCTCCGGTTGATGCGCCGCCATACGTGGCCGGGCAATGTGCGCGAACTTCGCAATGTTCTTGAGCGCGCAGTGGTCACTTGCGCTAGCGAGGTCATTACGCCCATCGATTTGCCGCCAGCCTTAAGAGGCGATGAGAACGGGCATTTGACCGATCCGGCCCGGATCGATGTTGGCCTCAGCTTGGACGAAGCCGAGCGGCGGCTCATCCTGCAAACGTTATCGTCTACCAACAATAATAAGTCGCGCGCGGCTGAGGTGCTTGGCATCAGTTTGAGAACCCTGCTGAATAAGTTGAAGCTGTATCAACCGCGTTTGTAGCGGCGGCCTCTGGCCGCCGGTCTTTATTTTTCAAGTGATTCGGCGCTCCATCACAAATTATAGTGACAACTTTCTCAGTAGCG
>JBOGJY010000018.1:0-3284 GCA_050745325.1 Terriglobia bacterium | reverse complement strand
GAGAGTGAAATCTCATAAGGGCTTCTTCTTGGCATGACAAGGGCCTCTGTCCCAATACCATGCCATTGGTGAGTCTAATTTGCAATGAATAATACGTTAGTGCATTTATGAAATGCACGACTTAGTTTCCTACGCCGCATGTAAAGCATCTCGGCCAGGCGCGCGGGGCCTCCGGGTTCTCCATCACACCAATCCGGCGGAATCTGCCGGGCGCAGGCGTCAAGCTCCGGCCTTCTGAGGTTTTCGATCCGGCTTAGAAACGGTTCGAACGATTCTGCGCCGCGCACGCTCTCATAGACCAGGCGGCGTGGATAAAGGCTGCGCGCCACGCTGTCGGGAAAACCCCAATCCCCGTCATTAAAGCAGAAACCCTGATCGATAAGACAGGCCGTATACGCCTCCCGGCGGCTGGAAGGATGGCGGTAAAAAACCAACTGACGGCCGTCGCAATTACACGTCCACTTGTCAAACGCGAGCGCCCCGAGGAAGGCTTCGCGCAAATTACTGACTTGGCGCAATAAACGATCAGGAAGGAACTCGACGGCGAGCGTCTGAGATGGATCACCCGGAAAGCGCGAGCCGAAATGCAATCCGTCAGAAAGCCCGCAAGAAGCATGGGACGCCGCAAACACATCTACGGCGCCCCCGGCTAGAGCGTTTTCTATATGGATCTGTGCGGCCAGAGCGGCGGGCATCTCCACAAACGCGGGCTCAGCGGCGGGGAGTTTGATAAGCTGCGCCAGCAGGCCCGCCAGCATCTCATTGGCAAGCACCCGGACGTGCTGCGGATTTTCCTGGAACTTGACGACGTAATATCCGCCGTTTTCACAGCGCACCAGCCAAGGCTGCGAACCGCCGCGCATCGGCCGGATCAACTCCAGCGCACGCTGCCGGAGTTGGCGCGCGCCTTCCCTGGCCGCCGCCGCAAGCTCTGTCGTCCTGGCCTCCAAATTTATCCCCGCCGCGGGCGAGTGGAACGTCACCGCGCTCGCCTCGCCGTCCGCCGCCCTCGCGCGCATTCTAACGGCGGCGCGATTTCTTGACTGCCTTTTTGCTTTTGCCGCCCGCTTTCTTGGCCGGCGCGGCCTTTTTCTTGGGCGCAGCCCGCTTCGCTGCCTTCTTGCGCGGCGCCGCCTTAGCAGCAGTTGCCCTCGAAGTTACGCGGGCGGACTTTTTCTTCGCCGTTGGTGGTTTCCGCTTTCCCGGCAGCTTCTTCGCTTTCGCCGCCGGCTTGGCAATCGTCTTGGTAGCCCGTTTTACGGCCTTCGGCTTTGCGGGCGCGCGCGCCGCGGGAGGCCCAACCACCGCAGTTGGCCCTGCAGCCTCTTCCGCAAGGATGGGAGGCGCGGGATGAACCTCCTCGGTAATCTCGACTCCAACTTCGTCTTCGGTCTCTTCTTCACCCTCGGCGCCGCTCACGTCCTCGTCTTCCTCCTCTTCCTTGTAGTCGGAGGACAACTCTTCGCTGTAATCTTCAAACTCGTCATCTGGCTCCCGCTTTTCATCGAACAGCATAGATTCTTCTCCTGTAGTTAAATGAGTGAATGCCAGCCTGCTTTCGGAAGATCTTGTAAAATAGCTCCTGGAGGGCAGGATTATACTAGACGCGCCAATCTGTCAAGCCCTTAACCCACAGTTTTGAGTTGGTCCCCAAAAACCGTGTTGATCTCCGCTTTGCGACCGCGCCCGATTTGGACCTGCCCATGCGAAAGTAGCGAATCGAACTCAAACCGGAGAAAATGGCGGTATTTGCGCTCAAAGCGGAGAAAGCCTCCGACTGAAGCCGCAATCGCCTTTCTTTTCTTGAAAATGCCTCCGGCGCGTGTGGAACTTGACTTATCTCTTTCATATTCAATCAATTGCATCGATTCTGCCATCATTAGATTCCGGTCGGTTCCGGTCGGTTCCGGTTTCGGCTGTTTAGTTTCAATAACTTAGAAAAACAAAAACAATCCTTTTTTGTTTTTGCCTTCGCCTCCCTTTCGTCTTACGCTTCGGCGCCGCGGGCTTCATTTTCATTATTACTTTCCTGTTTCCAATCACTTGCATCGCTGCCTCTGGCTCCAGCCGCCGCTTTGTAGGACACCACGCGCTGCGCCCCCCAACGGGGAGCGAGAGGCGTGGTGGCAAGCAGCGCCCCGTCGTGTAGATTCTCTCTTGAATTTCAAGAGAGAATCTACAAGGTCCTCATTCAACATATCAGACCTCTTTGAGAATTTGGAGACGAATGAGACAAATGGGACGTTATTTATCAAAATATCCTAACGAGGCTTCGCCTCAGACCCACGAGTCATGTCGCCACCGCGAAGCGGTGGACGATGAATAGCCGTGGGTGAAACCCACGGAACGTGGACCACAGTCATCCCTCAGCAACCCCAAAGGGGTTGAATAGGGTCAGACCAGAGCATCAACTGTTCGGCCCCTTCAGGGCCGGCGGCCTCCTCCGTTCGTAGCCGTGGGTTTTACCCACGGCTATTTCTGTTGCTTCCCTTCGGGGAGCAGGAGCCGCAGGCGCCATCTTTGGTTAGCACGCCGCCAGCCTTCCCGTCTTAATTGTCTGCCTCCATGAATTCTAGTAACATCCGATTGAGAGCGAATGCGCCCGCCGAGATTTTGACAGCGGGCTGCCCGCCCGCGAATTTAAGGAGAAGAATGCCACACTCGTCCAATCGATTTTGATTATCCTTCCGGACACAACCCACTGCCATTTCACTCAAACTTCGGGAACCCTGACCATGACCAATGCTCGATATGTGTTAGCAAAGTGCGGCTTTCTAAAGGTAGGCTCAAAATCTTCGTTTCTGGCTCTCTTCATGAGCGTATTGCTGCTTGCGCCGCTGGCGCGCGCCCAGGGCGCCGGCCAGAAAGAGGCCGCGGCCGTGGCAGCGCCGCTCGGTCTCGCCTATCATCTGGAGTTGGCGCGCCCCACCACGCACCTCATTGGCGTGGAAATTGACGTGAGCGGTGTGAACGAGCCCTCGCTCGATTTTGTGATGCCGGCGTGGGCGCCCGGCCGTTACGCTATTTATAACTTTGCCAAGAACGTGCAGGAATTTGAAGCTAAAGGCGCAGACGGCCACTCCCTACCCTGGATCAACACCGATAAGGAAACCTGGAGAGTAGACACGCGCTCGGCCGGCGGAGCCGTCACCGTGCGCTACCAAGTCTATGCCGATACTCTAACCGGCAGTTTCGCCGAGTTCAATCCCTCGCACGCGAGCATTAATGGCGCAGGGGTTTATATGTACGTCGCCGGGCACAAGCGCGACCCGCTCACGCTCACT